>CALRVO020000576.1:0-3017 GCA_943371595.1 Sphingomonas paucimobilis | reverse complement strand
CGTCCGCCGGGCCCGGCCGGGGCGCGGCCGCCGGGCCCCGGCCGGGCTTCTGGGAGGAGCGGCGCGGTGCGGTCCTGCCCGCGGGCCTGGTGGTGGCCGGCGCGGCGGCGGCCCTGGTGGTGACCCGGCGCACCCGAGCCGGCGGAGGCGCCTGACCCGCCGAACCGGGTTGTGAGTGAGCGCTCACTCACCTACGCTCGCCGGGTGAGCCCGCGCGCCCCTGCCATGACCCCGACCGACCGCCGGGAGGTGCTGGTCGACGTCACCCTGCGGCTGCTGCGCGAGCACGGCCGCGACATCACGACCAAGCAGATCGCCGAGGCGGCCGGGGTCGCCGAGGGCACGATCTTCCGGGTCGTCGAGACCAAGGACGAGCTGGTCGGGGCCGCGATGGCCCGGGCCTTCGAGCCCGGCGACCTCGTGGCGCGCATCGAGGAGATCGACGCCGACCTGCCGTTCGAGGCGCGCCTGCTGGCCCTGGTCTCGATCCTGCAGCAGCGCTTCCTCGCGACCTTCTCGCTGATGCAGAAGGTCGGCCTGGTCCGCCCGCCCGACCACGTCCACGACAGCCCGGCCGCGGTCGAGTGGCGCGAACGGCTGCGGCTGCTGGTCCACGGCGTCGTCGGAGCCGACCGCGACCGGCTCGCCTGCCCGGTCGACGAGTTCGTCCACGTCCTGCGCCTGCTCACCTTCGCCGGCAGCCACGAGCACATCGCCGACGGCCAGCTCCTGACCCCCGAGCAGATCGTCACCACGGTCCTGCACGGGCTCGCACACCCCTCCGACCGGGAGACCACCTGATGCTTGTCCGACTCCTGCGCGACCGGCTGCCGGCCTACCGGCCCTGGCTGCTCGCCGTCGTCGCGCTCCAGTTCGTGAGCGTGCTCGCGATGCTCTACCTGCCGAGCCTAAACGCCCAGATCATCGACGAGGGCGTCGCCGTCGGCGACACCGGCGTGATCGTGCGGCTCGGCGCGATCATGCTCGGTGTCTCGCTGCTGCAGATCGCCGGCTCCGTCGGGGCTGCGTGGTACGGCGCCCGCACCGCCATGGCGTTCGGCCGCGACCTGCGTGCCGACCTGTTCGGCCGGGTCGGCACCTTCTCCGCGCGCGAGCTGCAGGACTTCGGTGCCCCCTCGCTGATCACCCGCGGCACCAACGACGTGACGCAGGTGCAGATGCTGGTGCTGATGGCCTGCCTGATCGCGGCGTCCTCGCCGATCATGATGGTCGGCGGCGTCGTGATGGCCCTGCGCGAGGACGTCGGCCTGGGCTGGATCCTCGCCGTCGTCGTCCCGGCGCTCTTCCTCTCCGTCGGCTTCGTCATCTCGCGGATGGTGCCGAGCTTCCGGCTCATGCAGGGCCGCATCGACGAGGTCAACCGGGTGCTGCGCGAGCAGATCACCGGCATCCGCGTCGTGCGCGCCTTCGTCCGCGAGCCCCACGAGCGCGAGCGCTTCGGCAAGGCCAACGACGACCTCACCGAGGTCGCCGTGCGCGCCGGTCGCTGGATGGCCACGATGTTCCCGCTGGTGATGCTCGTGGTCAACGTCGCCAGCGTCGGCGTCATCTGGTTCGGCGGGCACCGTGTCGACGACGGCCAGATGGGCGTCGGCGCCCTCACCGCCTTCCTCAGCTACCTCATGCAGATCCTGATGTCGATCATGATGGCGACGTTCATGCTGATGCAGGTGCCCCGCTCGGCCGTCTGCGCCGACCGGATCATCGAGGTGCTCGACACCGAGTCGTCGGTCGTCCCGGCCGCCGAGCCGGTCACCCCCGACCCCGCCCGCCGCGGCGAGCTCGACCTCGACGGCGTCACCTTCTCCTACCCCGGCGCCGAGTCGCCGGTGCTCGCCGACGTGTCCCTCCACGCCCGGCCCGGCCAGACCGTCGCCGTGATCGGCTCCACCGGCGCCGGCAAGTCGACGCTGGTCAACCTCGTGCCGCGGCTCTTCGACGCGACCTCGGGCACCGTGCGCGTCGCCGGCGTCGACGTGCGCGACCTCGAGGCCGACGTGCTCTGGGACCAGATCGGGCTGGTGCCGCAGAAGGGCTACCTCTTCTCCGGCACCATCGCCTCCAACCTGCGTCACGGTCGGGTCGACGCCACCGACGACGACCTGTGGGCCGCGCTCGAGGTGGCCCAGGCCCGCGACTTCGTCGAGGACCTGCCCGACGGCCTCGACGCCAAGGTCGTCCAGGGTGGCACCAACTTCTCCGGCGGCCAGCGGCAGCGGCTGGCCATCGCGCGCGCCGTCGTACGACGCCCCGGCATCTATCTCTTCGACGACTCGTTCTCGGCGCTCGACCTGGCCACCGACGCCCGGTTGAGAGCAGCGCTCGCGCCGGTGACGACCGACGCGACGGTCGTCGTGGTGGCCCAGCGCGTCTCGACCATCCGCGACGCCGACGAGATCCTCGTGCTCGAGGACGGCCGCGTGGTCGGCCGCGGCACCCACCCCGAGCTGCTCGCCTCCTGCGAGACCTACCAGGAGATCGTCTCGTCCCAGCTCTCCGCCGAGGAGGCGATGGCATGACCGAGTCCCGCGACGACGAGGCTTCGAGGCTCGCTGCGCTCGCACCTCAGCCACCGTCGAAGAAGGAGCACGTCCTGGAGGCCACCGAGCGCATCGAGGCTCCGGCCGGTGGCCCCGGTCGCGGTCCGATGGGCGGCGGCATGGTCGGCCAGAAGGCCATGGACTTCGGCCCCTCGGCGAAGCGGATGCTGCGCCGGATGAGCCCTGACAGGGTCCCGGCGCTGTTCGTCGTGGCGATCACCGTCGGCAGCGTCGCGCTGATGTCGGTGGGCCCACGGATCCTCGGCCACGCGACCGACCTCGTCTTCAACGGCTACATCGGGCGCCAGTTCCCGCCCGGCACCCCCGAGTCGGACCTGCCGGACGCCGTCCAGGGCCAGGACGTCGTGCCCGGCGCCGGCGTCGACTTCGCCGCCGTCGGCCGCACCCTCCTGGTCGTGCTCGCCATCTACGCCCTGGCCTCGCTGCTCGGCTGGC
>CALRVO020000575.1:0-3018 GCA_943371595.1 Sphingomonas paucimobilis | reverse complement strand
CGCCCCGCGCAGGTCGTGCTCGTGGATGACCGCGTCGTTGAGCGGCCGCGCGCTGCTCTCGCGCAGGTAGGTCTGCATCGGCTCGGCGAGCGCGACCCACTCGTCGAGCACCTCGAGGCTGGTCCGGCCGCGGCGTGCGGCGACCTGGGCCTGGGTCCAGTCGGGGTGGTGGTCGTCGGGCTCGTCGCCGTCGAGCACGTCGGCCACGAGGCCGACCACGTGCGACAGCAGGTCGTGCGCCGACCAGTCGGGACAGGCCGGCACGGTGAGGTTCATCGATTGCACCCCGTCGTGCTCGACGGCGTCGGTGACGAACCCGCGGACCCGGTCGAGCACCGCGCGCCACTCGACCGCGGCGTCGATGCCCTCCAGCTGCTGCGTCATCCGAGCTTCCCGTCGAGGTTGGTCGCCGCACTGATCAGCGACAGGTGGGTGAAGGCCTGCGGGAAGTTGCCGAGCTGCTCCCCGGTGAGCCCGACCTGCTCGGCGAACAGCCCGAGGTGGTTGGCGTAGGTGAACATCTTCTCCAGCGCCAGTCTCGCCTCGTCGAGCCGGCCCACCCGGGTCAGCGCCTCGACGTACCAGAACGAGCAGAGCGAGAAGGTGCCTTCGCCTCCGTCCACGCCGTCGGTCGCCTCGCCGAGGTCGTAGCGGAAGACCAGGCTGTCGGAGACGAGCCGCTCCTCGATGACCTTCAGCGTCGAGACGAAGCGCGGGTCGTTGGGCGCGACGAACTTGACCATCGGCATCAGCAGCACGCCGGCGTCGACGGTGTCGGAGCCCTCGCTCTGCATGTAGGCGCCGACCTCGTCGTCCCAGCTGTGCTCCTGGATGCGGTGGTAGATGTCGTCACGCACCTTCGACCACGCCGAGACGTCGCCGGGCAGGCCGCGTTGGCGGGCGGTGCGCATCATCCGCTCGACCGCGACCCAGCACATCAACCGCGAGGTGGTGTGGGCCTGCGGCTCGTCGCGGATCTCCCACATGCCCGCGTCCTTGCGCTCCCAGTTGGCCATCACCCACTCGAGCACGCGACACAGGTCGGTCCAGGCGTCGTGGCTGATGCCCGGGCCGTACTTGTTGAACAGGTAGACCGAGTCGATCAGCTCGCCGTAGATGTCGAGCTGCAGCTGGCCGGTCGCGGCGTTGCCGACGCGCACCGGGGTGGAGTCGCGGTGGCCGCGCAGGTGGTCGAGCTCGGACTCCTCGGGAACGTTGCCGTCGATGTCGTAGGCCACGCGCAGCGGCCCGAGCTCGTCCTCGTTGTCGCGCGTCTCGCCCATCCGTTGCGACAGCCACTCCATGAAGCGCGCGGCCTCGTCGGTGAACCCGAGCTTGAGCAGGGCGTAGAGGCTGAACGCCGCGTCGCGGATCCAGACGTAGCGGTAGTCCCAGTTGCGCTCCCCACCGATCTCCTCGGGCAGGCTCGTCGTCGGCGCGGCGATGACGGCACCGGTCGGCTCGTGGGTGAGCAGCTTGAGGGTGAGCGCGGAGCGGTGGACCATCTCGCGCCACCGCCCGGTGTACGTCGAGCGCGAGAGCCACTGGCGCCAGAAGGTCGCCGTGCCCGAGAAGAGCTCGTCGGGGTCGTGCGCGCCGGCCTCGGGCCGGGAGTCGGGGTCGTCCGGGTCGAGCACCTCGAGCACGAAGGTGACGACGTCGCCCTTGCTGATGCGCACCTCGGCGAGCACGTCGGCGCCGTCGACCTCCACCTCGACCGACGTGGTCAGGCCGAGCCGGACCCCGTCACCGGTGAGGAGCAGGCCGTCGTCGGTCTCCTCGATGTCGGGCTCGACGCGGCCGTAGTCGGGGCGGGCGGCCAGCCGCGTGCGGACCGTGGTCGAGCCGCGTACGCCGACAACGCGGCGGACGAGGCGCTGGCGGTGGTCGGGGTCGTCGGGGCGCAGCACCGGCATGAAGTCCTGCACCTCGGCGACGCCCTCCTCGGTGAGGAGCCGGGTGATGAGGACGTTGGAGTCGGGCAGGTAGAACTGGTGCGTCGAGGTGGCGCCGTCGACCGGCTCCATCGTCCACGAGCCGGCGTCGGGGTCGAGCAGGCTGCCGAACACGCTGGCCGAGTCGAAGCGACCGGCGCAGAACCAGTCGATCGTGCCGTCGATGCCGACCAGCGCGCAGGTGCGCAGGTCGCCGATCAGGCCGTGGCCGGCGATCGGCAGCCACTCGCTCACGCGGTGCCCTGCCGCTCCCACGGCGGGGTCGGCCCCCACGAGCCGGGCTCGTAGGGCTGCGTCTGCGGCGGGTCCTCGAGCAGCGGCTGCCCGACCTGCCACAGCCGGTCCACCTCGTCGGCGCGGGCGAACAGCAGCTGGTCGCCGTGGAAGACGTCGAGCAGGATGCGCTCGTAGGCGGCCAGCGGGTCGTCGTCGGGGAAGTCCTCCGCGTAGTCGAGCGTCAGCGTGGCCGCGGCCACCTCGAGCTCGGGGCCGGGGCGCTTGCCGCGGACCTCGACGGCCACCTTGGCGTCGTCGCTGAGGTCGAGGACCAGCTCGTGCGGGTGCCCGGCGTCGCCGGTGCTGCCGAAGAGCACCGGCTCGGGCTCGCGGAAGCGCACCGTGACGGTGCGCTTGTCGTCGGCCATCGCCTTGCCCGTGCGCAGGTGGAACGGCACGTCCTGCCAGCGCTCGTTGTCGACGTACGCCGTGAGCGCGACGAGGGTCTCGACCTCGGAGTCGTCGTCGGTGTCGTCGTCGTCGCGGTAGCCCTCGAACTGGCCGAAGACCGCGTGCTCCTTGCTGAACGGGCGCAGCGCCTCGAAGACCGCGGCCTTGGCGTCGCGCACGGCCTCGGCCGTGAGGTCGACCGGCGGGTCGAGGGCCACGAACCCGAGGATCTGGCTCAGGTGCGTGGTGACCATGTCGCGCAGGCAGCCGACGGTCTCGTAGAAGCTGCCGCGCCCCTCGAGGCCGAGGGTCTCGGGCACGTCGATGTGCACCGACTCGACGTGGTCGCGGTGCCACAGGGTGCCGAAGATCCGGTTGGCGAAGCGCAGCGCCAGGA
>CALRVO020000574.1:0-3034 GCA_943371595.1 Sphingomonas paucimobilis | reverse complement strand
TGCGGTGACCCGTCGTACATGTACGACGGGTCAGCGGGGGGCTGTCAGCCGAAGGCGATCCAGCGGCCGAACCGGCGCTCGGCGGGGACGTGGTCGTAGCTCTCGCTGGAGATCTCGTAGTTGCTCGCGACGTTGACCCGCACCCGGGTCGGCAGCCGGCCCTCGAAGGTGAGGCACCGGCGGCTGAACCCGACCCGCAGGACGTCGCCGTCCCGGCGGGTCGACGAGGGGCGGCAGCGCAACCGGTCGGCGGTGCCGCGGCCGACCCAGCGGAAGTTGCGGTAGATCGTCATCCGCCCGGAGCCGAGGTACCTGCCCGAGAACTCCGGGCGGCGGTCGCCGTCGACGTCGAGGAACAGGGCGAGCTCCTCGGGGAAGCTGCCGTTCATCGTCACCGTGACGAAGACGAACCGCTCACGGGCGTCGACCCGGACGGTGTCGATGTCGCCGAAGGCGCGCTGCGGCTTGGTCTCGTCGGCCACTCGCCAGACCTCCGCCGAGGCCGGGCCAGCGGTCGTGAGCGGGAGCAGGAGGGCGAGCAGGAGGAACAGGACGGGGCGTGAGCGGGTCATCGAGGGCTCCGAGAGGGGTGAGGTGTGGGACACCCCCTAGACGCGACCGACCCTCGAGTTGTTGCTCCGGTCGCGCAGATCGCGTCTCGGGTCCGCTCAGGCCGTGGCGCGGTGCAGCGCGACGATGCCGCCGGTCAGGTTGCGCCACTCGGGCGAGCGCCAGCCGGCCTCGGCGACCAGGGCGGCCAGGGCGGGCTGGTCGGGCCAGGCGCGGATCGACTCGGCGAGGTAGACGTAGGCGTCGGGGGCAGACGACACCGCACGCGCGACGGGTGGGAGCGCCTTCATGAGGTACTCGACGTAGACGGTGCGGAAGGGGGCCCAGGTGGGGTGGCTGAACTCGCAGACGACCAGCCGACCACCGGGCTTGGTGACCCGCCGCATCTCGCGCAGGCCGGCGAGCGGGTCGACGATGTTGCGCAGGCCGAAGGAGATCGTCACGGCGTCGAAGGTGGCGTCGGCGAACGGCAGCCGGGTGCCGTCGCCGGCGGTGAAGGGCAGGTGCGGACGGGCCTTCTTGCCCACCTGGAGCATGCCGAGCGAGAAGTCGCAGGGCACGACGCGCGCACCGCGCTCGTCGAACGGCTCGCTGGAGGTGCCGGTGCCGGCCGCGAGGTCGAGCACGCGCTCGCCGTACTGCGGGTCGACCGCGTCGATGACCTCACGGCGCCAGCGGCGGTCCTGGCCCATGGACAGCACGTCGTTGGTCAGGTCGTAGCGCTTGGCGACGCCGTCGAACATGCGTTGGACGTCGGACGGGAGCTTGTCGAGATCGGCGCGGGCCACGTCAGAAGCGTAGGAGCAGCCAGGTGACCGCAACCAAACGGCCCCGCCTTGCGTCTTCCACCTGTACGACACCGCACAATCACAGCAGACACTTCTGTCTCTCTAGTCACAGGAATCGCCATGACCACCGTCCGTCGCCTTCTCCTCGTCCTCGTCGTGGGTGCGCTCGTCGCGCTCACCGCCATCGGCGTCGCCTGGTCCCAGCAAGGTGGGACCGACAGCGAGCCGACCGCCTCCGGTACCGCCCGGGAGTCGACCCGCACGCCGTCGAGCAGCCCGTCGTCCGAGCCGACGACGCAGTCGCCCACCGCGACGCCGGCCCCCGAGCCCACGACACCTGCTCCGGAGCCGAAGCCGAAGCCGAAGCCCGAGCCGGAGCCCGAGCCGGAGCCGGAGCTGGTGCCCGGGCCGGCCCTGCTGTCGCCGGGTGACCAGGGCGACGAGGTCCGCGACCTGCAGGCCCGGCTGCGCCAGATCGACTGGTTCAACCAGGACGTGACGGGCACCTACGGCGACGTGACCCGTACGGCGGTCGAAGGCTTCCAGGCCAAGCGCGAGATCCCGGTGACCGGCGACGTCGACCAGCGCACGATGGACCGGCTGCTCGCGATGACCAGCGAGCCCACTGCGGCCGAGCTCACCAACCAGCTCGCCAGCGGCAACGTGCCCGGCGCGCTGGACCCGCGGTGCACCACCGGCCACGTCCTGTGCGTCGACAAGACCTCACGCACCCTGCGCTGGGTGGTCGACGGGAAGGTGCAGCTCACGGTCGACGTCCGCTTCGGCTCCGACGAGCTGCCCACCCGCGAGGGAGCGTTCTCGGTCTTCGCCAAGAGCCGTGACCACGTGTCGACGATCTACGACACCTCGATGCCGCTGGCGATGTTCTTCTCGGGCGGCCAGGCCGTGCACTACTCCCCCGACTTCGCCGCCAACGGCTACAACGGGGCCTCGCACGGCTGCGTCAACGTGCGTGACTACGACGCCATCGCCGGGCTCTTCGACCAGGTCGACATCGGCGACCCGGTGATCGTCTACCGGTCCTGACGGCTCAGGCGTCGGCGAGGCCGTGGAGGAGGTCCACGGTCCCGTCGACGCTCAGGCCCTGGGTGGTCGCCTCGTAGGTGCGCTCGCCGGCCCCGAGCTGGCACCGGACGGCCTGGGGCAGCTGGGCGGGGTCGATCGGCTGGCCCGCGGGCACCTCGGAGCCGTCGCCGTAGCTGACCGAGCAGACGGCGTCCTCGACCTTGACCAGCTCGGACGAGGCGCGCGCGAGGCCGAGGACCTCCGGGTCGATCGGCGGGGTGTCGGGCGCGAACAGGCCCGGGGCGCGGTCGAGCACCGTGACCTGGGCCAGGGCGGTGCCGTCGGAGGCGGCGTACAGCCGGAAGGCGCCGGGGACCCCGAAGACCTCCTGGAAGCCGTCGGCGATGGAGTCCTCCTGCTCGCGCAGGTCGTCCGCGGGCGGGAAGCTCTGGGCCAGCTGGGCGGGCAGGGTGCCGAGGTCGACGGCCTCGAGGTTGCCGGGGAGCTCGTCGGGCAGCTCGATGGGCCCGGCGCTCGCCGAGGACTCGTCGCCGCCGGGGCTCGACTCCGGGTCGTCGCCCAGCTCGGGCACGAGCACGGTGAAGACGAACACCCCACCCAGCAGCACGACGCCCAGGAGGGCGCTGACG
>CALRVO020000573.1:0-3039 GCA_943371595.1 Sphingomonas paucimobilis | reverse complement strand
GTGGCCGCCCACCTCAACGCTCTCGACGTCCAGGCGGGCCCCGACGACGTCGTGACGTCAGCGCAGGCGGCCGCCTCGGTGCTGCTCGACCGGCTGGGTGCCGGTGCGCGGGTGGTGCTGCTGGGCGCCGCGGGGCTGCAGGAGGCGCTCGCCGAGCGCGACCTCGTGGCGGTCGGGGTCGACGACGACGCCGACGCGGTCGTGACGGGTTACGGGCCGCAGGTGCCGTGGGGCGACATCATGCGGGCTGCGGTCCGGGTCCGCGAGGGCCTGTGGTGGGTGGCCACCAACACCGACGGCACCATCCCGACCGGTTATGGCGTGGCGCCCGGGCACGGGGTGCTGGTCGACACGGTGCGACGCTTCGCCGGGGTCGACCCGGTGGTCGCCGGCAAGCCGGAGCGGCCGCTGCTCGACGAGACCGTGCGGCGTGTGGGTGGCGAGCGCCCGCTCATGGTCGGAGACCGGCTCGACACCGACATCGAGGGCGCGCGCCGCGTCGGCATCGACTCCCTGCTGGTGCTCACCGGTGTCACCGGCCTGGCCGAGCTGGTGGCGGCGCGGGCGCCCGAGCGGCCGTCGTACGTCGGGCTCGACCTCCGGGCGCTGACCGAGCCGCAGGAGTCACCGGAGCCGGACGACGGTGGCTGGTCGCTCGCCGGGTGGCGTGGCCGCGTCGACGACGGCTCGCTGCGGGTCGAGGGCGAGGGTGCCGCGGCCGACTGGTGGCGCGTGGTCGCGAGCACGTCGTGGCAGTGGCTCGACGAGTCCGGTGACGTCGTCGACACCGCAGGGCTCACGCCGCCCGACGCCGACGCCCGCTAGCCTCGACCCATGATCGACGACCTCGACGACGCTCCCGCCGAGCGCCCCGACGCCACGGGCATCGACCGGGTCGACGCGGTCCTCGACGCGGTGGCCACCGTGGGCGACCGACCGCTCCCCGAGCAGGTCGCGGTCTTCGAGCAGGCCCACGCCGAGCTGCGGCGTACCCTCGACGACCCGCGTCCGGCCTGACCGTGCCACCACGGCGCTTGCGGCTCGACGCCGAGCTCGTGCGACGCGGACTGGCGCGCTCGCGCGAGCACGCGGCCGAGCTGGTCTCCGCCGGTCGGGTCAAGGTCTCCGGCGCGGTGGCGACCAAGCCGGCGACCGGGGTCACCACCGACCTGGCGATCGTGGTCGCCGACGACCCCGACCGGCCCGACTACGTGTCCCGCGGTGGTCACAAGCTGGCCGGGGCGCTCGACGCGTTCGAACCGGCCGGGCTCGAGGTGGGTGGGCGCCGCTGCCTCGACGCGGGCGCGTCGACCGGCGGGTTCACCGACGTGCTGCTGCGCCGCGGGGCACGCGAGGTGGTGGCCGTCGACGTGGGCTACGGCCAGCTGGCGTGGTCGCTGCAGAGTGACGAGCGGGTGCGGGTCCACGACCGCCAGAACGTGCGGGAGCTCACCCCCGACCTGGTCGGTGGGGCCGTCGACCTCGTCGTCGGCGACCTGTCCTTCATCTCCCTGACGCTGGTGCTCGACGCGCTCCTCGGCGTGACCGCCGACGACGGCGACCTGGCCCTGATGGTCAAGCCGCAGTTCGAGGTCGGCAAGGACCGGGTCGGCAAGGGCGGGGTGGTGCGCGACCCTGCGCTGCGCGTCGAGTCCGTCGAGCACGTCGCTGCCGAGGCCGCCCGGCGGGGCTGGGGCGCGCGCCGGGTCGTCCGCAGCCCCCTGCCCGGTCCGTCGGGCAACGTCGAGTTCTTCCTCTGGTTGCGCCGCGGGGAGGCCGAGATCACCACCGACGACATCGTCGCGGCTGTGCACGGCGCCGACGACCTGGGGGTGGCGGGTGAGAGGCTGGGGCCATGACTCACCGTCGCGTCCTGCTGCTGGCCCACACGGGCCGTGCCGAGGCGCGCGCGGTGGCCGTGGCCTTCGTCGAGGCGCTCACCCGCGAGGGGCTCGTCGTCCGGCTGATGGCGACCGAGGCCAAGGACCTCGGTCTGACGACCGGGTCGGGCGAGCCCGGCCCGGGCGTCGAGCTGACCGAGTCCGAGACCGACGCGAGCCGTGACTGCGAGCTGACCCTGGTCATCGGGGGAGACGGCAGCATCCTGCGCGCGGTCGAGCTCACCCACGACAGCGGCACCCCGGTCCTGGGCGTCAACCTGGGGCACGTCGGGTTCCTGGCCGAGGCCGAGGTCGGCGAGATGGAGCTGACCATCCGGGCCATCGTGGCCGGCACCTACACCGTCGAGGACCGGCTCACGCTCGACGTCGCGGTCGTCCTCGACGGCGCCGTGGTCGAGCGCACCTTCGCGCTCAACGAGGCGAGCGTCGAGAAGGCCGCCCGTGAGCGGATGCTCGAGGTCGTGGTCGAGGTCGACGGTCGCCCGCTGTCACGGTGGGGCTGCGACGGCGTCGTCTGCGCGACGCCGACCGGCTCCACCGCCTACAACTTCAGCGCCGGCGGGCCGATCGTGTGGCCGCAGGTCGAGGCGCTCTGCCTGGTCCCGCTCAGCGCGCACGCGCTCTTCGCCCGGCCGATGGTCGTGGCGCCCGACTCCTCGATCGCCATCGAGGTCCTCGACCGCAACCAGGGCTCCGGCGTGCTCTGGTGCGACGGGCGCCGCACGGTCGAGCTGCCCCCGGGCGCCCGTATCGAGGTGCGCCGTGGCCCGCAGCCGGTCCGCCTGGCCCGGCTCACCGAGGCGCCGTTCGCCGACCGGCTCGTCGCCAAGTTCGGGCTCGACGTCGAGGGGTGGCGCGGCCAGGGGGAGCGCCGGCTCAACGGTCACGGCCCCGGTCGCCCCCTCGGCACTGACCAGGGTGCGACCGCCGGCGCCAGCAGGAGAAGCAGCATGGGGGACCCGGCATGATCGAGGAGATCCGCATCGGCTCGCTCGGGGTGATCGACTCCTCGGTGCTCGAGCTCGGCCCCGGGCTGACCGTGATCACCGGTGAGACCGGCGCCGGCAAGACGATGGTCGTCACCGCGCTCGGGCTGCTGCTCGGTGGGCGCGCCGACACCGGTGCCGTGCGCACCGGC
>CALRVO020000572.1:0-3042 GCA_943371595.1 Sphingomonas paucimobilis | reverse complement strand
CACCTACATCCCCCACTGGACCTTCGACGCCCACACCGAGACCGACTACGACGGCCAGCGCGGCGACTACTACTACGTCACCCGCACCCGCACGGTCTCCGACGGCAAGGGCGGCACCCGCACCGAGACCTACCAGGAGCGGCGTACCCGCTGGTCGGACCGGTCCGGCCACGTCCGCCGCGACTTCGACGACGTGCTCGTCGTCGCCAGCCACCACCTCGAGCGCGAGCAGCTCGAGAAGATGGGCCCCTGGCAGCTCGCCGACGCCCGGCCCTACCAGGACGAGTACGTCACCGGCTACTCCGCCCTGCGCTACGACGTCGACCCCCGCGCTGGCGCCAAGGAGGCCCGCGACGAGATGCGCGCGGTCATCCACAGCGACGTCGAGCGCGACATCGGCGGCGACGAGCAGCGCGTCCACGACATGGACGTCACCTACTCGCAGGCGATGTTCAAGCTCGTCCTGATGCCGCTGTGGATCGCCACCTACGTCCACGCCGGCAAGACCTTCCAGGTGCTGGTCAACGCCAACACCGGCAAGGTCGTCGGCGAGCGCCCCTACAGCGCCATCAAGATCGCGCTCGCGGTCATTGCCGCGTTGATCGTGATCGGCGCGATCGTCGCGATCGTGCTGGCCAACAAGAGCTGATCCTGGCCGGGAGCCGCATTTTCCCCTCACGGCGGGAGGGAAGATTCCCCGGTTGACCGGGGAATTTGGCCGTTGTCAGGGGGAAGATCCCCTGACAACGGCCGGATTCCCCGGGCAACCGGGGAATTTGCCCACCAGCTCGCCCACCTCTCAAGTAGAACGTGTTCTAGTATTGGCCCGGTGAGCGACGCGCAGCAGTACGACGTCATCGTGGTCGGCTCGGGGGGCGGTGCGCTCACGGGCGCCGCGCTCGCGGCGAGGGCGGGGCTGAGGGTGGCCGTGGTCGAGAAGACGCCGCTGCTCGGCGGCACGTCGGCCTACTCCGGGGGCGCGTGCTGGCTTCCGGGCACCCAGGTGCAGCAGCGCGCCGGCATCCCCGACTCGACCCAGGGCGCCCGCGACTACCTCACGGCGATCCTTCCCGACGTCGACGTGCCCGGGGTGCGCGCCAAGGTCGAGGCGTTCCTGGACCACGCCCCTGAGCTGGTCACCGAGCTCGAGACCGATCCCGACCTCGACTTCGAGTGGCTGCCGTTCCCGGAGTACTACGACGCGCCCGGGCGGGTGCCGTCGGGCCGCTCGATCCAGCCGACCAAGGTCAGGCGCGACGAGCTGCCGACGTCGGTGGCCGAGCTGGTGCGCCCCCCGGTCGAGCTCGACCGGGTCGGTGCTCCAGGACGCCGCACGCTCACGGGCGGCCAGGCGCTCATCGCGCGACTGGCAGCGATCGTCGTGCGCGAGGGCGGCACGCTGCTCACGGGTCACGCGGTCGTCGGACTCGTCGAGGACGGCGGCCGCGTCGTCGGGGTCACCACCGCCGACGGGCTCGAGCTGCGCGCCACCCGCGGGGTGCTCGTCGCCGCCGGCGGGTTCGAGGGCAACGCCGCGCTGCGCGCCGAGCACGGCGTACCCGGTGACGTCGCCTGGAGCATGGCGCCGCGCGAGGCCAACCTCGGCGAGGCGATGGGGGCGGCCCTGGACCTCGGGGCGGCCGCCGACTTCAGCGCGCAGGGGTGGTTCTGCCCCGGCCTCGCCCAGCCCGACGGCGGCGGGTCCTTCACGCTGGGCTTCCGCAGCGGGGTGATGGTCGACGCGACCGGTCACCGCTACGCCAACGAGTCGCTGCCCTACGACCGGTTCGGTCGCGAGATGGCCAAGGCCCCCGAGCGGGTGCCGTCGTGGTTCGTCTTCGACTCGGCCGAGGGCGGGCGGCTGCCGGCCATAGCGATGCCCGAGGGTGACCCGGCCGAGCACCTCGCGGCCGGCACCTGGGTGCGGGCCGACTCGCTCGAGGAGCTCGCCGGGTTGGCCGGCGTGCCCGCCGACGCGCTCGTGGCCACCGTCGAGCGCTACAACGGGTTCTGCGCCACCGGCGTCGACGACGACTTCGGCCGCGGCGCCGACGAGTACGACACGTTCTTCACCGGCGGCACCGGCCCCAACCGGGCCCTCTCCCCGGTGGGGCAGGCGCCGTTCCACGCCGCCCGCTTCGTGCTGTCCGACCTCGGCACCAAGGGCGGCCTGGTCACCGACACCGCGGGCCGCGTGCTGCGCGCCGACGACACCCCGATCCCCGGCCTGTACGCCGCCGGAAACTCCTCCGCGTCGATGTTCGGCGGCGTCTACCCGGGGCCGGGCGCGCCTCTCGGCTCGGCGATGGTCTTCGCGAGCCTGGCCGTGCGCGACATGCTGGCGGGCTGAGGCGCTCAGAAGTCGGGGAACCCGAACGCCTTGCTGGCGCCGTCGACCTGCCGCTGCGTCGGCAGCGAGAACCGGTCGTCGGCGGCCACCCGCGCCAGGTCCTCGACCGACACGTCGAGCCCCGAGACCGGGATCGTGGAGTTGTTGCCGAACAGCGCGTTGACCGAGATCACCACGACGAACCCCTCGGGATGGCGTACGCCGACGTAGGTGTCGGTGCCGTCGTCGAGCACCCGGGCGCGGAGGCCGTCGACGCGGACGTCGCGACACTCCTGGCCGCGGTCGCACAGGGCGAAGAACTGGTCCTCCCACGACCGGCTGACGAAGACCTGCACCATGCCGAGCCCCTCCTCGCCGGCGTTGTCCCAGCCGAGCTTGGTGCCGAGGCCGCCGCCGCTCTGCAGGTTGGTGGGCGTCCTCTCGAGGTGCTCGTCGCGCGGGTCGAGGTAGGAGGCGATCACGTCGCGCCAGTCGGTGAGCAGCTGTTTGGCGTCGCGCGGGTCGGGCGGTGCCGTCTCGACGAGCGGCGCCGCGGGCACGCTGGTGCTGGGCTCCGTGGGCTCCGTGGGCTCCGTGGGCTCCGTGGGCTCCGTCGAGTCAGTCGGTGCCGGGTCGGTCGCCGTCGGCGAGGTCGCGACGAGCCCGTCGCCCGACGTCGCCCCACCGCCACCCAGGAGCAGCCCGCCCCCGCC
>CALRVO020000571.1:0-3042 GCA_943371595.1 Sphingomonas paucimobilis | reverse complement strand
TGGGTCACCTCGGGTAGTCCCTGACGTAGATCGCCCGAAAAACGGACAACCCGCAGGCGTGGCCTCCGGATCCGTGGATCGGGAGGCCGCCCCCGGGGACATGGTCCGGGTTCGCCTGCGGGTCGGGTGACTGCGGTGGATTGACCAGCAGCCTCATCGAGTCGTGTCGGTGGCCCGATGCGTTGCTGGGCTGCTAGTGCGCAGCCACCTCACTTGTCCTATGGGAATGCATGCTTAGGACCACCTCCTTTCCGTGTACGACGAGCGTAGGTCGGCATCACCGGCGCGACAAGAGGATTAACTAACCCCTGTGAGTGAGATCCCGAAGCCGGCCGTGACCACCTCGTACGACGGGCAGGTCGCGGTCGTGACGATCGACCGCCCCGAGCGGCGCAACGCCGTCGACAGCGAGACGGCCGCGGCACTGCTGGCCGCGGTCGAGGCCGCCGACGCCGACCCCGAGGTGGCGGTGATCGTGCTGACCGGCGCGGGCGGCTACTTCTGCGCCGGCGCCGACCTACAGGCGCTGGCCGCCGGCGACCGGCAGGACGTCGTGCTCGGCGCGACCGGCCCCGGCCCGATGGGTCCGACCCGGCTGAGCACCGCCAAGCCCGTGATCGCCGCCATCGAGGGGCCGGCCGTGGCCGGCGGCCTCGAGCTGGCGCTCTGGGCCGACCTCCGGGTCGCGGCGTCGGACGCGACGCTGGGGGTCTACTGCCGCCGGTTCGGCGTACCGCTGATCGACCTCGGCACCGTCCGGCTGCCGCGGCTCATCGGGCACAGCCGGGCGATGGACCTCATCCTCACCGGCCGCGGCATCGACGGCGTCGAGGCTGAGCGGATCGGCCTGGTCAACCGGGTCACCGAGCCCGGCGACGCCCTTCGCACCGCCGTCGCCCTGGCCCACGACCTCGCCGCCCTCCCCCAGCAGTGCCTGCGCAACGACCGTCGCTCGGCGATCGACCAGTGGGGCCTCTCGGAGGACGACGCGCTGCGTCACGAGTGGATGCTCGGGCTCGAGACGATGTCGTCGGGCGAGACCCTCGACGGGGCGACCCGGTTCACCGGGGGTGCGGGTCGGGGTGGAGCTCGGGCGTGACGCGACCGAGCCGGGCGAGCGGCAGCCCGACGACCGCCACGAAGCCCAGGTTGAAGACGGCGTGGGTCCAGAAGCCGAGCACCAGGGAGGCGCCGGTGTCGAGGACGAACCAGACGCCGATCGAGACCGAGACCGCGGGAAGGGCCCATGCCTCGCCGGTGCGCAGCGGCCCGGCCGCGACCGCGGCGACCAGGCACATCCACCCCACGATCACCGCGCCGAGCACGGCGTAGACGAAGACGACGTAGTCGCGCGCGGGCCCGTCCGGGACCCCGCTGTCGACCGGCCCGAACCCGAGGGCGTCGAACACCCGGGTCGCCACCGGACCGGCGACCACCAGCCCCACGGCGTACAGCGCCACGCCGAGTGACGCCGACAGCAGCCACCGTCGCCAGAACTCTGTAGTCATGACTACAAATGTAGCGACCACTACATTTGGCGTCTAGCGGGTGACCGACTCCTCGGTCGCGGCGAACTGGGCCTGGTAGAGCCGTGCGTAGGCGCCCTCGGCGGCGAGCAGCTCGGCGTGGGTGCCCTGCTCGACGATCGCGCCGTCCTCCATCACCAGGATCAGGTCGGCGTCGCGGATGGTCGAGAGACGGTGGGCGATGACGAACGAGGTGCGGTCGCTGCGCAGCGCCGCCATCGCGTGCTGCAGCAGCAGCTCGGTGCGGGTGTCGACCGACGAGGTCGCCTCGTCGAGGATGAGCAGCGCCGGGTCGGTGAGGAACGCCCGCGCGATGGTGACCAGCTGCCGCTCCCCCGCCGACAAGTTGGAGCCCTCCTCGTCGACGACGGTGTCGTAGCCGTCGGGCAGGGAGTGCACGAACCGGTCGACGTAGGTCGCCCGTGCGGCCTCGAGCACCTCCTCGTCGGTGGCACCCGGCCGGCCGTAGGCGATGTTGTCGCGGATGGTGCCCTCGAAGAGCCAGGTGTCCTGCAGCACCATCCCGATGCGTCCGCGCAGCACCGAGCGCGGCAGCTCGGTGATGTCGGTGCCGTCGATGGTGATGCGCCCGCCGTCGAGCTCGTAGAAGCGCATCACGAGGTTGACCAGGGTCGTCTTGCCGGCGCCGGTGGGGCCGACGATCGCGACGGTCTGGCCGGGCCGGGCGACCAGCGAGAGGTCGGTGATGAGCGGCTGCTCGGTGTAGGAGAACGAGACGTGCTCGAAGGCGACCTCGCCGCGCGTCGGACCCTGGCCGGCGTCGACGTCGTACGACGTCACCTCGGCGACCTCCTCGTCGGCGTCGAGCAGCTCGAAGACCCGCTCGGCCGAGGCGACTCCCGACTGCAGCAGGTTGACCATCGAGGCGACGGTCGTCAGGGGCTGGGTGAACTGGCGGGTGTACTGGACGAACGCCTGCACCTCGCCGAGCGTCAACGAGCCGCTGGCGACCCGCAGCGCGCCGATCACGGCGACGACGACGTAGTTGAGGTTCCCGATGAACATCATCGACGGCATGATCAGGCCGCTGACGAACTGGGCGCGGAAGCTGACGTCGTAGAGCTCGGCGTTCTGCCGGTCGAACTCCTCCTGCACGGCCTCCTGGCGGCCGAAGACCTTGACCAGCGAGTGGCCGGAGAAGGTCTCCTCGATGTGCGCGTTGAGCTTGCCCGTACGGCGCCACTGGGCCACGAACTGGCTCTGCGAGCGCTTCATGATGGCGCGGGTCAACAGCAGCGAGACCGGCACGCTGACCAGCGCCACGAGGGCGAGCAGCGGTGAGATCCAGAGCATCATCGCCAGCACGGCGACGACCGTCATCAGCGAGGTCAGCAGCTGACTCATCGTCTGCTGCAAGGTGGTCGACACGTTGTCGATGTCGTTGGTGACGCGGCTCAGCAGCTCGCCGCGGGGCGAGCGGTCGAAGTAGCCGAGGGGCAGCCGGTTGATCTTGTCCTCGACGTCCTGGCGCATCCGGCGCACGGTGCGCTGCACG
>CALRVO020000570.1:0-3050 GCA_943371595.1 Sphingomonas paucimobilis | reverse complement strand
CACGACGCCCTCGGCCGAGGTCTGCGCCGATCTCGCGGCGGCCCGGACCTCCCTGCAGGCCCTGGTCGACACCAAGATCACCGAGGAGGGCACCGACACCTTCAACGAGCGCCTCGCCACGCTGCAGTCCGACGTGGAGGCGTTGCTGCAGTCGGCCAAGGACCAGCTCGCCGACCAGAGCACCGCGACGAAGGACTCCGTCGCTGCGCTGGTGGACGCCCTGGACGCCCTCAAGCAGGACCCCACGGCGTCGAACCTGGCCCGGGTCAGGAGCGCCCTGCAGGACGTGAAGCTCTCCGCCCAGGACCTGGTCGCGGCTCTCGAGAGCGGCTGCTAGCACGTCGAGGATCATCCGGGCAGGAGGAGCCGGGGTCACGCCGGTGCTCGCAGCCTGGGTGCACCCACCAGCATCGAAGGAGAGGCCAGGAGTCATGCGAGGCAGACGAGCAGAGCGCCGTGAGGACCGACGCGGGGACGACCGCATCCACTACAAGATGCGGCAACGGCTCGTGTCCGTCGGCGACGACTTCTGGATCGAGACCGACAGCGGCGAACGGGCCTACAAGGTCGACGGCAAGGCCCTGCGGCTGCGCAAGACCCTGGTGTTCGAGGACGCCGGCGGTCACGAGCTCGCCAAGATCCAGGAGAAGATGCTCCGGATCAAGGACGCCATGGAGATCGAGGACGCCGACGGCCACCGGGTCGCCATGGTCAAGAAGGCACTCGTCAGTCCGTTGCGGGAACGGTGGAAGGTCGAGGTCGAGAACGGGCCGGACCTGGACATCCACGGCAACCTGGTCGACCACGAGTACACCTTCAGCGCCGGTCACGACGCCGTGGCGACGGTGTCGAAGCAGTGGTTCCGGGTGGCCGACACCTACGGGGTCGAGATCGAGCCCGACCAGGACCCCGTCCTCATCCTCGCCGCGACCGTCGCGCTCGACTCGATGGCGCACGCCGACAGGTGACCCCTCACGTCCGTGCCACGCCGGTCAGGTGGCCGAGATCGCGTCCAGGACCTCGAGCCGGGTGGACCTGCGGGCAGGGACCAGTGCGGCCAGCACGCCGAGGACCACTCCCGCGACCAGGACCCCCAGCAGCTCCAGCACCGGGAAGCTCGGGGACACCGCGGCTCCGCTGAGCCGCTTGATGGCCAGCAGCAGCCCGAGGCTGACGACCAGCCCGGACACCAGCCCCGTCACCGTCCCGAGCAGGGCGATCAGCACCGACTCGAGTCGCACCATCCGCTGCACCCGTGTGTCGGTCATCCCGATGATCCTCAGCAGGCCGAGCTCACGACGGCGCTCGAGGATCGAGAGCGACATGGTGTTGATGATGCCGATGAGCGCGATCAGCACGCTCATCAGCAGCAGCCCGGTGACCGCCTTGATGAGGAAGTCGAACAGCTGGCCGACGAGGCGACCCAGCGCGTTGCCCTGGGTGACGGTGATGTCGGGCCGGAGGTCTGCGAGCTCCTCGATCCCCTTCTTCACCGGTGTCTCGGCCCCGGACTCGATGTCGATGAAGGCCACGGTCGGCGCCACGTCGCCGACCAACCGGTCGAAGGTGCCGGCGCTCACCAGGCTCACCACCTGCACCGAGTCGATCGACTGCTCGATGAGCGCGACGACCTCGAGGTCCGCCTGCCGGCCGCGGTTGTCCTCGACCGTCACCGTGTCACCCACCTCGTAGGTGCCGTCGTCGACCAGCGCGATCTCACCGTCACCGAGATCGCTGATGTCCCCCGCCGACGCCTCGATGTCGGCGATCTTCTCCACCGCAGCGACGTCGGCGGTGGACACGGTGAGGGGGGCTCCGTCGACGGTGACGGCGTTGCGCCGGTACGGGACGACGGTGTTGACGCCCTCCACCCCCTCGAGGTCGGCGACGAACCCGTCGTCCAGGGTGCCTCCCTCGCTGGCCACCAGGTAGTCCGCGCTCTGCAGCTTGTTGAGCTCGCCGACGGCGAAGTCGCGCGCACTGGTGCCGCTGACCGCGACCAGGGTGACCAGGAAGACACCGATGAGCAGGGCGTTCGCGGTGGTCGCCGTGCGCTTCGGGCTGCGGATGGTGTTGTCGACCGCGAGCCGCCCTTCCATCCCCACCCGCTGCACCAGCGGACGGGCGATCCGGGCGCCGCCCACCGCGATGAACGGGCCGGCCACGATGACGCCGGCCACGAACATCACGGCACCGAGGCCGACCAGCGCGGCGCTGGGCCCCAGCAGCAGACCGAGCAGACCCAGGACGACGAGGCCGGTCGACCACGTGCCGCGGGCCCGGGACAGCGAGTCGCCCTCGACGGCGGCCGCCTGCAGTGCCTGGATGGGTTCGGTGCGCGCCGCCCGCCGGGCCGGGATGGTGACCGACAGCACGGTGATGATCGTGCCGAGCAGCACCCCGCTCACGACGTTGGCGGCGGTCAGCTTGGCCCCGCTGCCCGGCAGGTCCACGCCGAACAGGGTGAGCGCCCCGGACAACGCGAAGACCAGCAGGAACCCCGCGAGCACACCGAGCAGCGATCCGATGACGCCGATCACCAGGCCCTCGAGGCGCAACGAGCGTCTCAGCTGCTTGCCGGTCGCGCCGATCGCCGACAGCACCGCCAGCTCCCGCAACCGTTGGGCGACGATGACGCTGAAGGTGTTGTAGATGACGAAGCCGCCCACCAGCAGGGCGAGGAGCGCGAACGCCTGCAGGGCCTGCTTGAGGATCCGCCCGAACGAGCCGATCTTGTCGCGCTGCTCTGCGCGGAAGTCGTCGCCGGTCTCCGCCGTGAAGCCTTCAGGGGCGACCGCGGACACCTCCTGGAGCAGCTCGTCAGGGCTGCTCGACCCGCGCACGAAGAAGTCGGCGTACTCCTCGCGGCCCTTGTTGAGCCAGTCGAAGGCGCTGGCCTCGGCGACCGAGACGGTGCCACCGGAGTCGATCGCCCCGGAGTCGCCGAACTCGGTGATCCCGACGATCGTCGCCTGCTGCTTGCCGGCCAGGGTCAGCACGGTGACGTCCTGCCCGACCTCGAAGCCCTCGTCGTCAGCGAGACCCTGGTC
>CALRVO020000569.1:0-3055 GCA_943371595.1 Sphingomonas paucimobilis | reverse complement strand
CGAGGGTCGCGCTGGCGTCGTACGACCCAGGGCTTCTACGTGCCGAGCTCGGTGCCGGCCGACGATGTCGACCAGCGCATCGTGGAGGCCTCGGTGGTGGTGCCTGCGCGGTGCGGCCTCACCGGGTGGGCCGCCCTGCGGTGGCGTGGCGGCCGGTGGTTCGACGGGCAGACCCCGTCCGGCGACCAGCGCCCTGTCGACATCGTGGTGAGCTCCCACTCCATCCGCCCCCAGCCGGGGATCGCCGTGAGCGGCGAGGCCTTCGACCCCGATCTCGTCGAGTGGGTCGACGGCCTGCCCCTGCTCGACGCTCGGTACGCCGTCTGCTTCTGCATGCGCTACGCCCGCTCCTGGCGCGACGCCGCCATCGAGCTCTCGAAGGCGGCGTACGACGACCTGGTCTCCGTCGAGGAGGTCGCCGACTTCCTCACCCCGGGCCAGAACACCATGACCGGCGTGCCCCAGGCCCGTCGGGCGGTCGCCTGGGCGGAGGAGAACATCTGGTCACCCCAGGAGCTGGCCGCGTCCCTCGTCTGGCAGGTCGACGCCGACCGACCGCGTCCCCTGTGCAACCGGGCGATCTTCGACCTCGACGGCCGCCACGTCGCCACGCCCGACCTGCTCGACCCGGTCGCCGGCGTCGCCGGTGAGTACGACGGCCCCGTGCACCTCGAGCGTGGCCAGCGCGACCGGGACCTGCGCCGCGAGGGGGACCTGCGGCACCACGACCTCGAGATGGTGGTGATGACTGCCCCGGACCTCCACGACCCCACCGCCTTCATCGGTCGCCTACACGATGCCTACCGCCGTGCCGAGCGTCGCCCACGGTCCGACCGCACCTGGACCATCGATCCGCCCCCGTGGTGGGTTCCGACCGACACCGTCGCGCGGCGCCGGGCCCTGTCCGACGAACAGCGTCGTCGGCTGCTCGCCCACCGCCGGGCCTGACCACCTCCGACAGTCCCCTACGAAAAGCCCCGTCCGCCCGGCGTTCGAGGGGCTTTTCGTAGGGGACTATCGGAGGTCGGCGCGGGTGGGCGGGTCGGCGCCGGGACGCGACACGGTGACGGCGGCGGCGCGCGCGGCGTGGGCCACCGTGGCGGCGGCGTCGAGGCCGTCCCAGAGGGCGTCGATGGTGGCGGCCGAGAAGGTGTCGCCGGCTCCGATGGTGTCGACGACCGTGGTGGTCACCGCCTCGCCGACGACCGTGCCGTCGGCGGCGAACCAGGTGGCGCCCTTCTCGCCGCGGGTCACCACGACCGCGCGCGGGCCGAGGGTGCGCAGGTGGGCTGCGGCCGCGTCGACGCCGAGCGCGGGGTAGAGCACGGCGAGGTCCTCGTCGCTGGCCTTGACGACGTGGGCGCGGCGGGCCACCGACTCGACCCGGCCGACGACCTCGGGCCCGACCCCGGTGATCGCGGGGCGCGCGTTGACGTCGTAGGTCACGGTCGGCGGGTCGGCCAGGCCGAGGAGCCGGTCGAGCAGGTCGAGCACGTCGTCGGCGCCGGGCGCCAGGACGGCGCCGATCGAGCAGACGTGGACGTAGGACGGCCGGTCGGACACGTCGACGGGGCCGAAGCGCCAGTCGAGGTCGAAGACGTAGCTCGCGGAGCCGTCGGGGGCGATGGTGGCCACCGCCGACGACGTGCGCTCGAGCACGTGCGGGTCGGTCGCGAGCACCACCCCGGACCCCGCGAGGTGCTGCGCGATCGCCGCCCCCCGGGCGTCGTCGGCGTACGACGTCGCGAACCGCACCGGGCGACCCAGCCGGGCCAGGGCGACGGCGACGTTGGCGGCGCTGCCGCCCGGTCGCTCGACCGTGCGGCCGGGAGCATCGGTGACGACGTCGACCAGGGACTCACCGACCACGAGCGCGTAGGACACGCCCCCGTCTTACCACCCTCTACGGTGCGAGGGTGACGATCCACCCCCTCGACCCCGACTCGGCGACACCCCTCTACGAGCAGCTGCGCGCCCAGGTCGCCGGCCGGGCCGCGACCGGTGACCTGCCGGCGGGCACCCGCTTGCCGACGGTGCGTCAGCTGGCGCTCGACCTCGGTGTCGGGGTGCGCACCGTGCAGCGCGTCTACACCGAGCTCGAGGCCGACGGCGTCGTGGTCACCGAGGGACGGCGCGGAACGTCGATCGCGGCGGCCACCGCGCCGGCCGACGCGTCGGCGATGGCCGAGGAGTACGCCGCCACGGCCCGTCGGCTCGGCCTGACCCTCGCCGAGGCGACCCGGCTGCTGGAGCGCGTGTGGGGCGCCGGGCCTGCCGGGACTGTCGGCGACGCCCCCTAGGCTCGCCCGCATGGCCCTGGAGACCTCCCCCGAGCAGCCGGCACCCGTCCGGCAGGTCGCCAACGCCATCTCGGGCTGGATCGACCGGCTGGGAGCCATCTGGGTCGAGGGCCAGGTCGCCCAGCTGAGCAAGCGGCCCGGGCTGCAGACGGTGTTCCTCACGATGCGCGACTCGATCGCCGACATCTCCATCCCCGTCACGGCCTCGCGCACCCTGATCGACTCGATGAACCCGCCCCTGGTCGAGGGCGCCAGCGTGCTCATCCACGCCAAGCCGACCTTCTACGCCAACCGCGGCAGCCTCTCCCTGCAGGCCCGCGAGATCCGGATGGTCGGGCTCGGCGAGCTGCTCGCGCAGGTCGAGCGGCGTCGCCAGCTGCTCGCGGCCGAAGGGCTCTTCGACCAGGCCCTCAAGCGCCCCCTCCCCTTCCTCCCCCGGCGCATCGGCCTGGTCACCGCCCCCAGCTCCGCCGCCGAGCGCGACGTCCTCGACAACGCGCGGCGTCGGTGGCCGGCGGTCGAGTTCACCGTCGCCCACGCCACCATGCAGGGCTCACGCGCGGCCGGCGAGGTGATGGAGGCCCTGGCCCGCCTCGACCGCGACGACGCCGTCGACGTCGTGGTGATCGCCCGCGGTGGCGGCTCGGTCGAGGACCTGCTGCCCTTCAGCGACGAGGGCCTGCTGCGGGCCGTGGCCAAGGCCCGCACCCCCGTCGTCTCCGCGATCGGCCACGAGCCCGACCAGCCGCTGCTCG
>CALRVO020000568.1:0-3057 GCA_943371595.1 Sphingomonas paucimobilis | reverse complement strand
GGGGAGTCGCACGAGGTGGCGTACGGGGTGACATGTGGCGGCGCTCCGGGGGCTGCGTACGGCTGGGCGCCGCGGGCCTGGGTGGGTGGTGCCATTAGACCACCGCAACGGTCCGCCGTCACCCGAAGTCCACCGGTTCACTCAACATTCAGCGGGCGTTCAGTCAGAGCAGGCCGCGGAACCTCTGGGTGCCCTTGACCAGCCGGAGGCCCTTGATGCCCGAGTGGCGCTGGGCGAAGGCCAGCTCCTTGGCGAGGTCACCGAGGTTGTTGGACGCCGGGATCGGGGCGATCGCGATGGTCGACAGGGTGCCGACGGCCTTGCCGCCCGCGGTCATGAACCCCGACCCGGAGTCACCGGGGACGCCGGGCGTGAGGGTGTAGAGCGGGTGGGACCAGCCGCGGTCGGCCGGGGAGTCGCCCAGGCCGACGCCGTACTTGGGCGACAGGACCGTCAGACCGGCACGCAGGCTGGAGTTGCCATAGCTGTAGACACGGTCGCCGAGCGCGATCCCGTCGGTGTCGATGCCGGTCGGGCCGCCCCAGAACGGCACGGAGGGGTTGACCTTGGCGACGTCCTTGGCGTCGACCTTGACCAGGGCGAAGTCGTTGTAGGCGCAGGTCGCGGGGTCGGTGGTGCCGATCCTCTTCTGCGTCAGCCACGACGAGTAGGCGAGCCGGCCACCGCCGAGGCGGGTGCCACTGCTGACGAGGCTGCCCCCGCGCACGAAGGTGACGCGGGTGCCGAGCGGCTGGGAGGCGGTGTTGCAACCGTTGGTGTCGGTCGCGGAGCCCTTGCCGGCGCAGTGGGCCGCGTAGCCGACGTAGACGCCGCCGGTGGCGTCGGTGAAGACGAAGTTGGCCGTGCACTGCGCGCCTGCGGTGTAGGCCATCACGCCGGGCGTGATGGTCGCCCTGGACACCGAGGTCCAGGTCGTCTTGCGCTTGGCCGGGGCCGCCTCTCCGGGGCCGGGCGCGAGGAGGAGCGACGCCGTCAGGACGACGGCGGTGATCGAGGCGAGCAGGCGGGCGGTGCGGGTCATCGGTCCTCCGGGGAAGCACAGGGGGGCGATGGCTCAACGACGGGGTCGCCGCGGGGTCACGGCCCCAGGACGTGCTCGAGGTGGTCGTTGGCGAGCACCCGCCGCGGGTCGAGCCGGTCGCGCAGGGCGGTGACCTCGTCGAAGCGCGGGTAGCGCTCGCGCAGCACCGTCGCGTCGAGGCCGTGCAGCTTGCCCCAGTGGGGCCGCCCGCCGACGTCGCCGGCGATCGCCTCGAGGGCCTCGAAGTAGGCCTCCCGGTCGGGGCTGCCGGGGGCGGTGTGCACCGCGACGTAGAGGGTGTCGCGGCCCTGCGCGGTCGACAGGGCGATGTCGTCGGCGGCCGCCACCCGCACCTCGACGGGTACGGCGATGCGCCAGCGGCTGCGCCCGACGACGCGCACGAGCTCGCGGAGCACGTCGAGGCCGTGCTCGCGGGGGACGGCGTACTCCATCTCCTCGAAGCGGACCCGCCGCGGCGAGACGAACACCCGGTGGGAGACGTCGCTGAACTCGCGGGCGCCGAGCGCGGACGCCGAGACCCGGGCCAGCGGCCGGACGAGCGGCGGCACCCGCCGCCCGGCACCGACGAGCCCGCCGAAGACGGTGTTGCTGAGGAAGTCGTCGTCCCACCAGGCGCGGCGGCGCGAGAGCGGGCGCAGCGCGTCGGGGTCGAGCGGGACGCGCGTGTTGTGCTTGGTGAGCACCCGGCTCGTGTGCGGGAACCAGTAGAACTCGACGTGGTCGGTCGCGGCCGCGTCGTCGTCGAAGCGCTCGAGGACCTCGTCGAGGCTGCCGCCGCCCTCGCGGGCGTGGAGGCCGAAGGCGGGCACGGCCTGCAGCGTCACCGCGGTGAGGACGCCGAGCGCACCGAGGCCGACCCGCGCGGCGGCGTACACCTCGGGGTGCTCGTCGGGCGAGCAGGTGAGCAGGGTCCCGTCGGGCAGCGCGAGCTCGAGGGCGCGCACCTGCGTGGCGAGCCCACCGAAGCGGGCGCCGGTGCCGTGGGTGCCGGTCGACAGCGCGCCGGCCAGGGTCTGGGCGTCGATGTCGCCGAGGTTGGTCAGGGCCAGCCCGAGGGCGTCGAGGGCGCGGTTGAGGGCACGCAGGGTGATGCCGGCCCCGACGGTGACCAGGCCGGTGAAGGTGTCGGCGTGGAGCACCCGGTCGAGCCGGTCCAGGCGCAGCTGGACGTCGCGCGGCCGGCCGATCGCGGTGAAGGAGTGGCTGCTGCCGATGGGGCGGACGTGCCGCCCGCGCGCGCTCGCGTCGGCCAGCAGCGCGGCCACCTCGGCGGCGCTGTGGGGCCTCGCGACCTCGATGCCGTCGGCGTGCTGGTTGCCCGCCCAGTTGGTCCAGGCTTGACTCACGGTCATGGTCGACCAGCATGCCCGTCTCGAGCGGGCCACGCAGCACCTCGACGCACCTCTGGCCGTCGTCGACCTCGACGCCTTCGACGCCAACGCCGCCGACCTCGCCCGGCGCGCGGCCGGGACGCCGATCCGGGTGGCGAGCAAGTCGGTGCGCTGCCGGGCCCTGCTCGAGCGGGTCCTCGACGTCGAGGGGTACGCCGGGGTCCTCGCGTTCACGCTGGCCGAGGCGCTGTGGCTGGCCGACGCCCTCGACGTCGAGGACGTCGTGGTCGGCTACCCCACCGCCGAGCGCGGGGCGCTGCGCGCCCTGGCCGCCGACCCGGTCCTGCTCGAGCGGGTGACCCTGATGGTCGACTCCGTCGAGTCCCTCGACCTGGTGCGCCACACGGTCGCCCGGGTCGAGCAGCCGATCCGGATCTGCCTCGACCTCGACGCGTCGCTGCGGCTGCTCGACGGCCGGGTGCACCTCGGGCCGCGGCGCTCTCCGGTGCACTCGGTCGCCGAGGCGGTGCGGCTGGCGCAGGCGGTGCTCGCCGACCCGGTCTTCCGGCTCGTCGGGGTGATGGCCTACGAGGGCCAGGTCGCCGGGCTGCAGGACCGTCCGGCCGGCCGCGTCGCCGGCACCCTCCGGGGCCTGGCCGTACG
>CALRVO020000567.1:0-3064 GCA_943371595.1 Sphingomonas paucimobilis | reverse complement strand
GGCGGCGAGGTGGCCCAGGGCGGCGCCGCGAAGCCGGCGGTGCAGTCCGAACATGGACAGCACGGTGTTCTGCTCGAGCACCTCGGCGAGCGTCTCGTCGACGTAGGCGCCGTAGACCCCCGAGAGACCGGAGGCGGTCAGTCCGCGCTCGAAGAGCCGGTGGTGCAGCCGCGTCGGGTCGCCGTTGCCGTACTCGTCGAACTGCACCTCCAGCAGCGCGGCCTTGGACCGGGCCGACAACCGGGGGACCACCCAGCTCGTCGGGTCGGCCTCCTTGAGGTGGTAGACCGAGCGCTGCCGCAACAGGGTGTCGGTCTGCGCGCGCGAGCGGTGCTGCTGCACCTGGCGGGCGAGGGACGGGCCGGTGTCGGCGGCGACCAGGGCCTGCAGGTCGGCCACCAGGTCGTCGGAGCGTGGGACGTCGGCTGCGGCGTACCGCTCCCGCAGCCCGGCCTCCAGCCCCGCCTCGAGGCGTCCTCGCAGGGTGATCGTCGTCGGGTGCCACTCCCAGCGGTCGTCGACGTCGTCGAACCCGCGGTAGTGCAGCTCCTGCAGGGTCCACAGCGTGATCGCGTCGTCGTCGCGACCGTCAGACCGCACGGTCCCCTCGACGGGACCGGCCGGTGGGTCGGTGCGCAGCAGCTCGGTGAGCCAGGAGCTCAGGGCGCCGCGGGAGGAGGGGAGGTTCACCTGCTCGATGCTCGCGCAGGACGCCGAGGGGCACGCCCATCCGCACGGGTGACGGGTCGGTCTTTCACCCCTCCGGCGGTAGTCAGCCACCTCCGGGGGTGGGCAGTCGACGAGGTGTGGAAGCGAGGGTCGGAGCATGAACACTTCTCGGATCACCGTCGCCGTCGTCAGCCCGATCTCGGCGGTGTCGCAGGGCTTCACCGCCATGCTGGCCGAGCACTCCACCGACGTCGAGGTCCTCGACCTCCGGGTGCCGCGTGCCGGCGCCGACCGCCGCGACCCCGACGTCGTCCTCTACGACACCCACGCCCTCACCGAGGGTGACGGCGCCGACCTCGACCGCCTGCTGTCGTCCACGACGTCGGTCGTCGTCGCCGTCCGTCACGGGCTGCGTCCCTCGCTCGGGGCCGAGGCGGTACGCCGCGGGGCTCACGCGACCGTCGACGTCGCCACCGATCGCGCGGGCCTCCTCGAGGCCGTCGTGGGTGCCGCCCACGCCGGACGCGCGACCCCGGCCACGTCCGTCGTCGTGCCGCTGCGGCTCGGGCAGGACGTCGGCCTCACCCCGCGCGAGGTCGACGTGCTGACCCAGATCACCCAGGGGCTCAGCAACCAGGAGATCGCCGAGCAGAGCTACCTGTCGATCAACTCGGTCAAGACCTACATCCGCAGCGCCTACCGCCGCATCGGTGTCACCAGTCGGTCGCAGGCCGTCGTGTGGTGCGTCCGCAACGGCTTCCCCAGCTCCATCGCTGCCTGAGCTCGTCCTGCGCCACACGTCCGGCCTCGAGGGTCACCGCAGAGAGATCAGTGCTCGCGTGTCGTCACCCGGTCGGGTGAGGGACGTGCTAGGGGGGTCGTTCTTCGGTTAGACAGGGTTCATGAGCCATGCCGCCGACCTGTCCAACTCCGCGAGCCTCGCCGGCTCGCTGAGCCGCGTGGCAGTCGTCAGCCCCCTCGACGTCGTCGCCACCGGGCTCACCTCCATGCTCGACCAGCACCCCGACCAGGTCCAGGTCGTCGCGCTGTCGTCCGGGTTCGGGGCTGAGGAGCCCGACGTGATCCTCTACGACGCGATCGGCCTGCACGAGGGCGACGGAGCCGACCTGGAGTTCTTCGTCAAGGAGACCCCGGCCGCCGTGCTCGTCGTGTCCCAGGACCTGCGCCCCGACCTCGCCTCCCGGGCCCTGGCCCGCGGGGCAGACGGTTTCTTCTCCCTCGGGGTCGACGACGACCAGCTGCTGCGCGCGGTGTTGTCGGCCACGACCCTGGCCGACGAGACCGGCGGTCCCGTCGGCACCACCAGTGCCGTCGAGCACCGGCTCGGGCAGGACGTCGGGCTGACGCCCCGCGAGATCGACGTGCTCAGCCTGATCACCCAGGGCATGAGCAACCAGGAGATCGCCGAGCACAGCTACCTGTCGATCAACTCGGTCAAGACCTACATCCGCAGCGCCTACCGCCGCATCGGCGTGACCAGCCGCTCGCAGGCCGTGGTCTGGTGCCTGCAGCACGGCTTCGCCTCCGAGCCCGCGAGCTGAGCTGACCTGACCTGACCCGGGCCGGCCCGGGTCAGGTGCTGATGAGCCGGCTGGTCGTCGTCCTCCACGGCGACGCGATCCGGTCCTTGGTGGACCTACCACTGGACGAACAGAACTAGAACCTGTTCCAATTCGGGCCATGCGCAACGGTCTCGTCCTCTTCTCGTCCGATCGTGGCATCACCCCTGCCCAGCTGGCGGTGGCCGCCGAGGAGCGGGGCTTCGACACCATCTACGTGCCCGAGCACACCCACATCCCGGTCCGCCGCGACGCGGCCCACCCGACCGGCGGCGACACCCTGCCCGACGACCGCTACACGCGCACGCTCGACCCGTGGATCTCGCTGGCCACTGCGGCCGCGGTGACCTCGCGGATCCGGCTCTCGACGGCCGTGGCGCTGCCGGTCGAGTCCGACCCGATCACGCTGGCCAAGCAGATCGCGACCCTCGACCACCTCTCGGGCGGCCGTGTGACCATCGGTGCCGGCTTCGGCTGGAACACCGACGAGCTCGAGGACCACCACGTCCCGCCGGCCAAGCGGCGCACGGTGCTGCGCGAGTACGTCGAGGCGATGCGGTCGCTGTGGACCGAGGAGGAGGCGTCCTACGACGGGGAGTTCGTGTCCTTCGGCAAGTCGTGGGCCTACCCCAAGCCGGTGCAGGCCCACGTCCCGCTGGTCATCGGCGCGGGGGGCGGTCCGAAGACGTTCGCCTGGATCGCCCGCACCGCCGACGGCTGGATGACCACCCCGGTCGAGCAGGACATCTCCGGCAAGGCCGATGCCCTGCGTGCGGCCTGGAAGGACGCCGGTCGGACCGGCGATCCGGAGATCC
>CALRVO020000566.1:0-3071 GCA_943371595.1 Sphingomonas paucimobilis | reverse complement strand
AGACCACCGCAGCAGGAGGACGATCATGACGACGCTCGCCGCCGCCCTCGAGGCGCTCGAGAAGGTCGCGACCGAGGCCGGGGTCGACCCCGCGACCGCGCGCCGCGAGGGCGAGGCCCTGGCCGCGACGGTCGCCGAGCCCAACAAGGGCGCGTTCGTCGACTGGTGCGCCGAGACCGGACGCGCGACCTCGGCAGAGCCCTACTTCGACGCCGCCTCCCGCGGACGCCGCTACCGCGCCGCCCAGACCGCCACGATGAGCCTGCTGGCCTCGGGCGGCTCGCCCGCCGCCCCGTCGTACGCCGCCGCGCTGGGTGACGTCGCCCTCGCCGCGGCGTCCCTCGGCACCCCCGACCCGCGCGCCACGGGCAACGCCGCCACGGCCGCCGCGGCCCAGCTGGCCGAACCGGCCACCCACCGCCCGACCGCGCCGACGCTCGGCGACGAGGTGGCGTCGTCCCTGCTCCAGCAGCTGTCGGTGGTGCAGGCCAAGATCGCGGGGCTGACCCCCACGGTGGTCGAGGAAGGCGCGCTAGCGCCTGTCTCGAGATCACAGGAACCGACGGTCGAGCCACAGGGTCTCGAGACGGTTGCCAGCGCAACCACCTCGACCACCGTGGCGCCCGAGCCCGAAAAGCCCAAGAAGACCCTCGAGGAGCTGCTCGCCGAGCTCGACGACCTCGTCGGCCTGGCCGACGTCAAGGCCGAGATCCACCGGCAGGCAGCGGTGCTGCGCGTCGAGGGTCTGCGCGCCGAGGCCGGCCTCAAGAACCCCGAGATCACCCGCCACCTGGTCTTCAACGGCAACCCCGGCACCGGCAAGACGACGGTCGCCCGGCTCGTCGCCGGCATCTACGCCGCCCTCGGGCTGCTCAGCAAGGGCCAGCTCGTCGAGGTCGACCGCTCCGAGCTGGTCGCGGGCTACCTCGGCCAGACCGCCGCCAAGACCGCGGAGGTCGTCGCGTCCGCGCTCGGCGGCGTGCTGTTCATCGACGAGGCCTACGCGCTGTCCGGCGACCAGTACGGCACCGAGGCCATCGACACCCTCGTCAAGGAGATGGAGGACCACCGCGGCGACCTCGTGGTCATCGTGGCCGGCTACCCGCTGCCGATGCAGGTCTTCATCGCCCAGAACCCCGGCCTCGAGAGCCGCTTCCGCACCCACATCGACTTCGTCGACTACACCGACGACGAGCTCGTCGCCATCTTCGGCGTGATGGCCGCGGGCGCCGAGTACGACGTCGGCGAGCCCGTGCTGGAGCGGCTGCGGACGATCCTCGCGGGCGTCGAGCGGGGCCCGACCTTCGGCAACGCCCGCTACGTGCGCAACCTCCTGGAGGCCTCGATCGGCCGCCAGGCCTGGCGGCTGCGCGACGTCGCGGCGCCGACGCTGGAGCAGCTGCGCACCCTCGAGCTCGACGACGTCGAGGCCCCCGAGCCCGACGAGCCTGGCGAGCCTGACGAGCCCGGCGAGCCCGGTGAGGTTGAGGTCGTCGACTTCGGGGAAGCCCCGGTGGGCCAGGACGCCGAGCCCGACAGCCCGGACAGCCCGGAGAGCAGGGAGACACCGTGAGCCAGACCGCCTCCGCCCCGGCGCCGCAACCGGCCCCGCCGTCGCGGGCCACGACCCAGGCCCCCGCCACGGCACCCACGGCGACCGCCGTCGGTGCCCCCGCCACGGCCGGCGCCTTCTCCGAGAACGTGCCGAAGCTGCTCAACCGGTTGCAGGCCCTCGCCGTGGCGGCGTGCCTGGTCTTCGGCGTCGCCGCCTGCGTCGTCCAGGTGCTGTCGTGGCAGGCGGCCGGCCGCGCCGCCGACAACACCGAGCAGGTCGTGCGGGTCCAGCAGGTCCAGTCGCTGCTGCTGCGCGCCGATGCGATCGCCACCAACTCCTACCTCTCCGACGGGCTCGAGCCGGCCGACGCCCGCGCCGAGTACGACGCCGCGATCGACGACACGCTGCGCCTGATCACCGACGCCGCCGACGCCCAGCCGGCCGACCGCGAGGTGCTGGCCGACCTCAACGCGACCGTGTCGGCCTACACCAACGCGGTCTCGCAGGCCCGCGACTACAACCGGCAGCAGCTCCCGATCGGCATCGCCTACCTCAACCAGGCCGGCTCGACGCTGCGCGACGAGGCGCAGCCCATCCTCGAGGCCCTGGTCGACACCAACTCCCAGCGCGCCGAGGACGAGATGCACAGCCAGCACCCGTTCTGGTTGATCGCGCTCGGGGTGCTGACGCTCGTGGTGCTGTGGTGGGTCAACCGCGAGGTCGCGCGCCGGTTCCGCCGTCGCTTCAACGTCGGTCTCGTGGTGGCGGCGGCGGTCGTCGGGCTGCTGACGCTCGTGGCGACGGTCCACGCGGTGGTCAAGAACAACGACGACGACGCCACGCGCGACGGTGCCTACCGGACCGCCGTCGACGAGGCCACCGCCCGCACGGCGGCCAACAACGCCAAGGCCTTCGAGAGCCTCGGGCTGGTCAACCGCGGCTCCGGTGCGACGCTCTGGGAGCCGCGCTTCGACGACCAGGCCGCGATCGTCGTCGACACCGCGTCGCCGCGCACCCTCGACCTGTGGACCGACTACGTCCAGCTGCACGACACGCTGCGGGCCCTCGACGACGAGGGGCGGTGGGACGCCGCCGTCCAGCAGGCGATCGCGACCGGCGACGGCACGGTGACCGCCGCCCTCGACGCGGTCGACGCCAGTGCCCGTGAGGTGGTCGAGACCTCCGGGGCCGACGCCGCCGACGGGTTCCGGGCCGGTGGGGTGCTGTCCGTGCTGCTCGCGGTGCTCACCCTGCTCGGGGCGGTGGTGGCCGCGGCCGCCGCCACCCGGGGGATCGACCGACGACGCAGGGAGTACTCATGACCCGCCCGAGCACGCGCCCGAGGACCCGCCCGGCGACCGCCCGCCGCCTGGTGGTCGCGCTGGCCGCCGTCCTGGTGCTGGCCGGCTGCGGCGGCTACGACGCCACGGTCGTGCCACCTCCCGACGCCCCCCCGGCGACCTCGGCCGGTCCGGCCAAGCAGTGCACCGACGACGGTGACCCGACGCGGTCCTAC
>CALRVO020000565.1:0-3072 GCA_943371595.1 Sphingomonas paucimobilis | reverse complement strand
ACCAGCTCGTCAACAGCGACTTCGAGCGCTACTACGACGAGAACCCCGCCCAGAGCTTCGCCACCCTCGTCTGGCTCAACAACACGCGGGTCGCCGCGCTCTGCATCGCCCTCGGTGTCTTCGGCGGCCCGGTCGTGTGGCTGCTGTTCACCAACGTCCTCAACGTCGCGATCGTCGGCTCGATCATGGTGCGCGCCGACCGCGGCCAGGTGTTCTTCGGGCTGATCCTGCCCCACGGCCTGCTCGAGCTGACGGCGATCTTCGTGGCCGGCGGGGTCGGGCTGCGCCTGTTCTGGTCGTGGATCGAGCCCCGCGGGCTGAGCCGCGCCGGGTCGCTGGCTCGCGAGGGCCGCACCGCCGTCACCGTCGCGATGGGCCTGGGCGTCGTGCTGCTGGTCAGCGGCATCATCGAGGCGTTCGTGACGCCCTCGCCGCTGCCCACCTGGGCGCGCCTGGCGATCGGGGTGCTCGCCGAGGTCGTCTTCCTGGCCTACGTCTTCGTCCTCGGTCGCCGCGCCGTCGCCGAGGGCGAGACCGGTGACCTGTCCGCCGACCTGCTCGAGGACACGGTCGCGACCCAGGCCTGAGGCACCGCCGTGGTCGGCGCCCACCGGACACGGCGCGCAGCCAGATCGTTCGGGTGAGGGACTAGGCAACAGGGTGGTGCCTGGCGGATGCTGCCTCAGCGACCGTCCGCATCCCAGCACCTCCGCCTCTCGGGAGTCTCATGACCAGCTCGTCCCACCGCACGACCCCGTTGCTCGTCGTCCTGGTCGCGGTGGCCGGCGTCGTGGCGTGCAGCTGGGTGCCCCTCGGTGGAGCGGACGCCGCAACTGCGCGACGCGTCCCCGGTGTCTTCGTCTCGGCGCCTGCCACGGTCACGGGCCAGGACGTCGTGCGCGTACGCGCGCGGGTGCGTCCGGCCGTCCGCGGCGCGTGGGTGAGGCTGGAGGAACGGCGTGGATCCACGTGGCGCGTGGTCGACCGCGGCCGTCAGGACCGGACCGGACGGGTGCGGCTCGAGCTGGCAGACGCGCGATGGGGACCGCACCGCTTGCGTGTGGTCACCGGAGGCGAGCGACGCGTCAGGTCGGCCGTCGTGGTGTCGCGGGTGGCTCCCACGGCGACGGCGAGGTTGCTTCCGCAGAGCCCGGAGGGCGTCGACCTCCCGGTGGTCGCCCAGGTCCGGCCCGCGCGCGCCGGGACGCCCGTGGTCCTGCAGGTCCGGCGTGGGACGGGCTGGGTGTCCGTCGACGGTGCCCGCCTCGACCGCGCCGGGCGTGCGGCCCTGGCCCTGCCGGCCCCGGCGCGAGGTCCGCAGCGGGTGCGGGTCGTCGTCCCCGCGGTGCGCGGAGCGACGCCCACGGTGGCGAGCCCGGTCGTGCTGACGCAGGTGGTCCCCGCCCTGTCGGCGCCGGTGCCTCCCGTCTCCCCCGAGGGTCTCGACGTCGTCGTGCCCGTCCGGTTGCTGCAGGGGGAGCCCGGCCGGGCCGTCGTGCTCCAGGAGCAGCGCGACGATCTCTGGCAGGTGGTCGACACCACCGCGCTCGACGCCGGCGGGCGGGCCCGGCTCGTGCTGCCCGAGCCGGCCCTCGGGGTGCACCGGCTGCGCGTGCTCGCGCCGGCGACCGCCGCTGGTCCCGCGCTGGACACCCCCGCTGCGCTGGTGCGGGTGACCCCGGGGTCCGACGTCGTGGGACGGACCCCTGACGGTCGACCGGCCGACATCGGCAGCCTCTACGGCGCCGACGTGTCCGGCGACGCCCGCACCGTCGCCGTCGCCGTGCCACCTGAGCGCCTTTTCCCTGGTGCCCAGGGCCGCACGACGATCGTCGTCGTCGATCGGCTCCTCGGGACCACGCGCGCCCTGCCCCTGCCGCCCGACGGCATCGCGTCGGGCCCGGCCCTGTCGGCCGACGGCCGCGTCGTCGCGTTCGCGCGGGGCGTGCCGACCAACCAGGGCGGTGGTCGTGAGCAGCAGCTCGTCGTCCACGACGTAGCCACCGGGCTCGAGCGGGTCTTCGGCGATCTCGACGCCCGCTGGGCGGTCGACATCTCGGCCGACGGCCGCCACGTCGTGGCCATGGGCGAGCGGGCGCGCGCCTGCTACGGACTCCCGGCGGCGGAGACGACGAGCGGGCAGACCGCCCACGTCGTCCGCGTCGACGTGCTCACCGGCCGGACCCAGTGCCTGGTCTACGGCCGGACCGACCAGACCAGCAGCAGCGGGAACGCCGTCGGCGACCCGCAGATCAGCGCTGACGGCCAGACGGTGGCCGTCGTCCGCCGGTGGGGCGACCGCACGACCGGACCCTTCCTGTCCGCGATCGAGCTCCGACGGGGCACGCAGTCGGCCACCCTCCCGGTGCCCGGCACCGTCACGGGCTCGCTCCGCATGTCTGCCGACGCACGCCGGCTCGCCGTGCAGACGGTGCGGGTGCGCGACCAGGACGACGAGATCTACGACATCGGCCTGTGGGACCTCGACGCCCTCGGCTACCGCACCCTCACCGCCGGCTACTCGCGTGGGGCGACCGACCCGCTGATGAGCGGCGACGGCCGCAGCGTGTTCTTCAGCAGCTTCACCCCCGAGCTCGAGGCATCCAGGACGTGCCTCTACCGACAGGACCTGCTCGACGGCACGACCACGCAGTTCGCCTGCGACCCGGACGACGCCGAGCTCGACAACAGAGCCGTCTCCTTCGACGGCACCGCCCTGCTCGCCGCGCTCGAGGAGGGCGACCCCGGCCGACTCACGGTGACGACCAAGCCGTTCAGCTGACCGGACCGGACCCCGATCGGGCCGAGGCACGGTCGGCGCGCACCATGCGTCAGAGCAGGCCCTGCGCCTTGAGCGACAGGTAGTGGTCGGCCAGGGCCGGCGGCAGCCGCTCGGCGTCGGCGTCGACCACGTCGACACCGAGCCTGGTCAGCAGCTCGCTGGTACGCCGTCGCCGCGCGACGGCCTGCTCGGCGGCCGCGGCGTCGTACACCTCGTCGATCGTCGAGCGTGCGGCGGTGAGGCGGTCGAGCTCGGGGTCGCGCACCGAGGCCAGCACCACGCGGTGGTGG
>CALRVO020000564.1:0-3081 GCA_943371595.1 Sphingomonas paucimobilis | reverse complement strand
GGTCGCCGGCCGCAGCGCGCCGAGCATTCGGTCGACCTCGTCCTGCACCACCTCGTCGGGCGCGGTGGCCAGGCGGTCGCGGAACTCGGCGTACTGCTCGAGCCGGGAGCGGAACGTCGCGAACGTGAAGGGCTTGAGCAGGTAGTAGGAGACCCCGTGGGCCATCGCGCGCCGCACGACCTCGGTCTCGCGGGCCGCGGTCACCGCGATCACGTCGACCAGGTCGCCGGAGGCGCGCAACCGCTGCAGCAGGCCGAGTCCGTGGCCGTCGGGCAGGTGCATGTCGAGCAGGACGAGGTCGACGCTCCCCCGGGCGTCGAGCGCGCGGGCGGCCTCGCCGGCGCTGTGCGCGACCCCGGCCAGCGTGAACCCGTCGACGCGCTCGACGTAGGTCGCGTGGGCCTTGGCGGTGAGGCGGTCGTCCTCGACGACGAGGACCCGGACGTCGCTCACACCGTCACGTCCTCGTCGTGCCGGGCGCCGAGGACGACGGTGAACGACGCCCCGCCGAGCCCGGAGCGGCCGACCCGGACCACTCCCCCGTGGCGCCGCGCTACCTGGTTGACCAGGGCCAGGCCGACCCCACGTCCCTCGGCCTTGGTCGACCAGCCCCGCTCGAGCACGCGGTCGGCCTCCTGCGCGCTGAGACCCGGGCCGCTGTCCTCGACGGTCACCGTCGGCACGGAGCGCTCGCCCCCCAGGCGCACCTGCACGCGCCGGGCCCCGGTGTGCCCGTCGAGGGCGTCGAAGGCGTTGTCGACGAGGTTGCCGACGACGGTCACCAGGTCGCGGCCGGGCACGTCGCCGACGAGCGCCCCGGTGACGGCGAGCTCGATGCCCCGCTCGCGGGCGGCCGCGGTCTTGCCGAGCAGCAGGGCGGTCACGGCGGGGTCGCCGACCGCGTGGACCACCATGTCGGTCAGCTGCTGGGCGCCCTCGAGCTCCTCGGTCGCGAACTCGATGGCGGTCTCGGGCTCGCCGATCTCGAAGAGCGACACCACCGTGTGCAGACGGTTGGCCGCCTCGTGGTTCTGGGCGCGCAGCGCCTCGGTGAGCCCGCGCACGGCGGCCAGCTCGCCGGTCACCGCCTGCAGCTCGGTGTGGTCGCGCAGGCTGACCACGGCGCCGACCGAGCGGCCGTCCCACCGGGCGGGGGCCGAGCTGACCACGAGCATCCGGTCACCGGCGACGTAGAGGTCGTCGGACTCGGCGTGCCGGCTCAGCGCGGCCTCGACCAGGCCGGGGGCCAGCCCGAGGTCCTGGACCTGTCGTCCGACGACGTCGTCAGGCAGGTCGAGGAGCCGCCGCGCCTCGTCGTTGACCAGCTGCACCTTGCCGTCCGGGTCGATGAGCAGGAGTCCCTCGCGCACGGCGTGCAGGACGGCGGAGTAGTACTCGTACATCCGCGTCATCTCCAGCTCGCCCATGCCGTGGGTCTGTCGGCGCAGCCGGCGGCTGAGCAGCCACACGCCGAGCAGCCCGATGCCGAGCACGGGCGCGGAGGCCACCCCGATCGAGACGACGTCGTCGCGCAGCCGGTCCTGGATCGAGGAGATCGTGATGCCGACCGACACCAGGGCCACCACCCGGTCGGCGGCGTCGCGGATGGGCACCACGGCCCGCATCGAGGGTCCGAGCGTGCCGGCGTACTCCTGGGTGAAGGTGCCCCCCTGCGGCGCGTCGCCGAGGTCGCCGATGAACGGCTTGCCGATGTTGGCCGGGTCGGGGTGGGTGTAGCGGGTGCGGTCGAGCGCCATGATCGTGATGAAGTCGACGCCGGTGTCGCCGCGCACCTGCTCGGCGAAGGGCTGCAGCTCGGACGAGGGGTCGCGCAGCGCGAGCGCCTCGACCACCGCCGGGGAGTCCGCCACGGTCCGCGCGACCGCCACGGAGCGCTCGGTCGCCTCGGACCGTGCGTCGCCGCGTGCGTCGTAGGCCGCGACCCCGAGGAGGGCGAGCACGAGCAGGACGACCACGCCGACCTGGAGGACCAGCATCTGGCGGGCGACCGGGACCGGACGACGCAGCACCTGCGCATCATCGCCGAGATCGGCGCGGAGGGCACCTCGCGCGCGACGGGGACTACATGTTGTAGCGTGTTGCCTAATATCCATAGGCTGACTCTCGTCGCCGAGAACCAGCGCGTCCACCCGCCCGTGGCGCCACCACCGGAGGGAGCACCCCATGACCGCCCCGATCCTGACGACGACCGGCGACGAGCTCGCCACCCTGCTGCGCGGCGCGCTCGAGATCGAGCCCACCCGTCGCGGCCTGCTCCCCCACCGGCTCCCGGCCTGGGCCCGCGCGCAGTGCCCCGATCCCCAGCTGGCCCTGGCCGAGGCGCAGCCGGCCGGCGTCCGGGTCGCGTTCCGGACCTCCGCCACGGTGGTCGAGCTCGAGACCGTCCCGACCAAGCGTGTGTACGCCGGTGCGCCACCCCGGCCCGACGGGCTCTACGACCTGGTCGTCGACGGGCACCCGGCCGGTCAGGGCAGCGTGGGCGGCGGTGACGTGATGACGCTCGACCTGACGACCGGCGCCGGGGGCGTCGAGGTCGGCCCCGCCGGGACCGTGCGGTGGTCCGGCCTGCCCGACCACGCCAAGGACGTCGAGGTGTGGCTCCCCCACGACGAGCGCACCGAGGTGGTGGCCCTGCACACCGACGCACCGGTCACCCCGCTGCCGTCCCGGGACCGACGCACCTGGCTCCACCACGGCAGCTCCATCAGCCAGGGTTCCAACGCCACCAGCCCCACGGGCACCTGGCCGGTCGTCGCCGCCGGCCTCGCCGGGGTCGACCTGGTCAACCTCGGCCTCGGCGGCAGCGCACTGCTCGACCCGTTCGTGGGTCGGGTCCTGCGCGACACCCCCGCCGACCTGGTCAGCCTCAAGCTCGGCATCAACGTGGTCAACACCGATCTCATGCGGCGGCGTGCCTTCGGCCCCGCCGTGCACGGGTTCCTCGACACGATCCGCGAGGGCCACCCCGACACCCCGGTGCTCGTGGTGTCCCCCGTGCTCTGCCCGATCCACGAGACCACCCCCGGACCCAGCGCGCCCGATCCCGAGTCGTGGGCCGCC
>CALRVO020000563.1:0-3081 GCA_943371595.1 Sphingomonas paucimobilis | reverse complement strand
GGCGCCGGCGCTCGAGGCGCCGGCGCGCGACCAGCAGCCCGAGCCCGCCCAGGCCCGGGCGGTGAAGATCCCGACGCCCGAGCAGATCGCGAGCTTCGACCTCGACACCGCCCGCAAGGCCCTGGCCTACCTCGATCGGAACGCCCCCGACCACCCAGCCCGTGACTCGGTGTACGACCGGGTCGCCGACCTCGAGCCGACCCCAGACGCCGACGGTGTCGTCGACGCCGACGTCATCGAAGACCAGCCGGCCGACCTCGCGACCCCCGCGGCCGAGGGCAACGCCGACGCGATCTGGGCCGAGATCCTCAAGCGCGGCGGCGAGCAGGGCATGCACCTCGCCGACGTCGAGGACGCCTACGCCACGTACGCCGGTGGGCTGCTCTCGTCGGAAGCCTCCGCCGCTGAACTGCAGGCCTACCTCGACCACCTCACCGCCCAGACCGAGGCGGTGCGCGCATGAGCGCCGCGAAGTGGCACGAGCAGCCCCTCATCGCCGTCGACACCGAGACCACCGGCATCAACCCCCTCGACGCCCGCGTCGTCACAGCCGCCGTCGTCCACCTCACCCCCGGCCAGCGCCCACGCCCCATCCAGTGGCTCATCGACCCCGGCGTCGACATCCCCGACGAGGCCGCCGCCGTCCACGGCTGGACCAACGACCGCCTCGCCCAGACAATCGGCCGCCCCGGGTACGCCGTACGGTCCACGACCGACTCCCGCGGCAAGCCCGCCCGAGCCGTCATCCCGCGCGAAGCCGCGCTCTACGAGATCGCCGCCCAGATCGGCGCCGTCATGGGCGACGACCGCGCCACCATCGTCCACAACGCCGCCTACGACCTCACCCTCCTCGAGGCCGAGTTCACCCGCCACGACGTCCCCACCCTCACCGCCCGGCCCGCCGGAATCCGCGGCGTCGTCGACCCGATGGTCATCGAGAAGGCCTTCGACCCCTACCGCAAGGTCAACTACAAGGACGAGGCCGGCTGCCGGGGCGGGAAGGTGAAGTGCACGCCGCCGTGCGGGTCGATCGACAAGAAGCTCGAGTCGCTGTGCGCGCACTACGGCATCCGATTCGGTGCCACCGGTGCCCACGACGCCGCGGCCGACGCTGTCGCCGCGGCCCGCCTGGCCCGCGTGCTGATGAGTGCGTGGCCGTCCACGGCACGGCTCAAGCTCGCCACCTTGCACGAGCACCAGGTCGGGTGGCGCCGCTCGCAGGCCGACGGGCTCCGCGCGTACTTCGACAAGAACGGCATCGAGCACGACGGCGTCGACCCCGGGTGGCCCATCTACTCGACCCTCGACCGGGCTGACACAGACGGATCGAAGGTTCCGGCATGAGCCTCCTTCCACGCCCCGCCGCGCCCGGCGACCGCCTCACCTGGCGCCGCAACGCACCCGCCGTCGCGGTCATCGCCAAGGCTGCTGCCCTCGAGGTGGCCGTGCCTGTCGACCACGTCCAGTCGCAAGTCGACGCCGAGCGTGCACGCGGCATCAGCACGGCGCTCGAGCTGCTCCGCCAGGGCCGACCCGGTCTGGCGCGCTACCACCTGACCCGGTCCGTGATGCGCCAGCACCGCATCGCCACCGGCCAGACCATCGACATCCACCCGACCTGCGCCTGCGGCGGACGCTGCCCGCACGGCGCCTCAACTGGGGGTGTCCAGTGACCACCTTCGAGTTTCTGTTCTGCGCCGCTGTGATGGCGCTGGTGACGATCGCGGCGGTGGGCGGATGACTGACCTCCTGCACGCCGACCGCATCGCCATCCGCGTTCACGGTCTCCCGATCCCGCAGGGCTCGAAGAGCGCGAGTGTCGTCAAGGGCCGCGCCGTGATCCGCGACGCGAATGCCAAGGCACTGCACGTCTGGCGCCTCGACGTCACCGCCGCCGCCATCGACCAGGCCCGCTACACCGAACCCCTCACCGGTCCCGTCCGCGCCTGGCTCCGCTTCACCTTCACCCGGCCCCCGTCGCACTACGGCACCGGGCGCAACGCTCACATCCTCAAGCCCAGCGCGCCGGCGTACCCCGGTCACGGGTGCGGCGACCTCGACAAGCTGCAACGCGCCATCTTCGACGCCCTCACCGCCGCCCGCGTCTACGGCGACGACACCCAGATCGTCGACGTCCGCGCCCGCAAGTTCTACGCCGGAGACCACGAACTCGCCCTCGACCAGGCCGGCGTCGACATCATCCTCGAGGAGGCGACCTCCTGATGGTCCACGTCGAAGGCAACGCCACCACCGGCTACGCGGGCAACGGCCTCGAGCACGTCGACCTCCCACAGCCGGCCCTGACCCGTGTCGCGCACCGGCCCTGGTGCACCGACTGCAAACGCAAGCACGACGCCGACCAGCTCAACACCGACGGCCGCTGCGAGAAGTGCGCCCGCGCCGCGGTCTCACGCGCCGAGGCCGAGTCCCGTCGCGCCGAACGGGCCGAAGAGATCAAGGCCCTCGAGAAGGCCGCCCAGGCTGCCGTCACCGGGCAGGCGAAGAAGAAGGCCGAAGTCGTACGCCGCGTCGCCGTCGCGACACCCAGACTGCCCAAGGAGGTTCAGCAGGGCCAGCCCACGACCCGGCCCCATCAGACCGTGCACCGCCAGGACCCCGTCGGCGCGCCAGGCACCGTGCTCCCCACCGGGTTCGACGCGCTTCTCAGCAACGCGATCGAAGCTCTCACCGCGCTGCACAGCGCCATCACCCAGACCCCCGCGGCGGCGACCTCGACCCCCGCCGCTGCGGGCCCCACTGTCTCGGCCGCGCCTTCCCCGGTGGCCGAGACAGCCCCCACCACGTCCGCTGGGCACCGGGAAGGGGAAGCCCGGGCCCGGCGGTCGACCACCACGGGCCACGACCCACGTCGGATCGTCCTGCCCGCCGACCAGGTCATCGCCGCCTACCGCGCCGGTCAGACCCTCGCCCAGATCGCCGAGACCCACGGCGTCAGCCACCCCACCGTCCGCCGCTGCCTCATCGACAACAACGAGCCCCGACGCCGCACCCCAGTCGACTACACCCCCGAGCTCATCGACCAAGTCCGACACATGTACGACGTCGAGCACCTCACCCAGG
>CALRVO020000562.1:0-3087 GCA_943371595.1 Sphingomonas paucimobilis | reverse complement strand
AGAGCGGTGCCGGTCCGGCCGGTCACGCCCGAGACGGCTGTCGCGCCGGTCCCCGCTCCGGTTCCGCCGCCGGCCCCGACCCCGGCCCCGACACCCACCGAGGTCCAGCCGACCACGGCCGCGCGGCGGCGCCGGCGCGTCGTGCCGGTCCTGGTGACCCTGCTCGTCGTGGTCCTGCTCGGGGTCATCGCGGCGCTGGCGCTGCTCGACGACCCGCAGCAGACCGACACCGGTCCGAGCGCCGGTCCGTCGTCGTCGGCGACCTCCCCCACCGAGACGCCGAGCAGCAGCACGCCGACGACCCCGGCGCCGCCCACGCAGCAGGACCTCGAGGACTTCGTCGCCGCCTACCTCCAGACGGCCAGCCAGGACCCGGCCGCCGGCTTCTCCCAGTTGACCCCGGCCTTCCAGGCGGCGAGCGGTCAGCTCGAGGGCTACACGAGCTTCTGGGGCGACGTGACCAACCCCCGCCTGCTCTCGATCGAGGCCGACCCGGAGGCACTCACGGTGCGCTACAGCTACCGCTACAGCAGGCGCGGCGAGGGGCAGCGGACCGACGACGTCACCCTGCAGCTCGTGCGCCAGGGCGACCAGCTCCTGATCGACGGGGAGGCGTGAGGTGAGCGGGGCCGAGGACGCGGGGCTCGCCCCGACGTCACCGATCGAGGGGCTCGACGTCGCCCGGCTCGACACCCTTCGTGACCTCGACCCCGGTGACACGAGCTACCTCGACCGCGCCATCGGCAACTTCCAGGTCAACTCCGTGGCCGCCGTCGAGGCGATCCGCGAGGCCGCCGCGGCCGGCGAGGCCGCCACCGTGGTGGCCCGCGCCCACAAGATCGCGGGCAGCGCCCTCAACCTCGGCTGCCTGCGGGCCGGCGAGGCGGCCCGCGCGGTCGAGATCGCCGCCGACGAGGAGAGCGTCGAGGCCGCGGCGCTGCTGCTCGACGAGCTCGAGGAGTCGATGACCGAGGGGCGCGCCCTGCTGCGCGTCTACCAGGCGACGTACGCCGGGTGAGCGGAGCGCCCTAGCGCGTGGGCCCGGTGTCGCTGCCCCGGCGTACGACCCACCACCGGCGCGCCAGCTCGATGCCGGCGACCGAGACGATCACCCACACCGCGAGACCCGCCAGCGCCAGGGGCGATCCCGGGTCGTCCAACGAGGCCCCGAGCGCCGTGTAGGCGAAGGCGCGCGGTGACGCGCCGATCAGGGTGCCGAGGACCACCTGCCAGCCGGTCGCGCCCAGCGCACCGAAGGCGTAGGTCGCGGGGGCGTCGGGGACCCCGGGCAGGAGGCGCTGGCCCACGACGGCCAGGAGCCCGCGACGGGCCAGGAGTTCCTCGGTCGCCGCGGCTCGGCCGGGTCCGAGGACGGCCCTCGCGCCGTCGAGCCCCGCCGCCCTGCCGAGCCGCTGGGCGAACAGGGCCGTCAGCGCCGAGGACGCCACCGACACGACCGTGCCGAGGACCACGCCGAACAGCAGCCCGCTGGCCGCCGCGAGCACGGGTCCGGGCACCAGCACCGCCGCGAGGACCGCGGCCACCACGACGAAGACCACCGGCGCGGCCGGACCGAGCCCGTCGACGCCGTCGCGCACCTGCTCGGTGCTCACCACGTCGCCGAAGGTGAACAGGGTGCCGGCGGCCACCAGCGCGACCACGAGGACCGCCAGGCGCAGGCGTGGACACCGTCCGAGCACGAGCGGCCCGTCGGCGTCCACGCTGTCCACGCTGTCCACGTTCTTCCCGGTCGTCGTGAGGTGGCCCGGCCGTCGTACCGGGTGGTCCGACGGGCCAGCAACCTGGCAAGCCGGGCCGGGGGTCCCGGCCCGCGCCTGACGGAGTAGGGCGGGTGGGGCTCGAACCCACGACCCAAGGATTATGAGTCCTCTGCTCTGACCGACTGAGCTACCGCCCCGCGTCTTGTGTTGTCGCGCCTCAGGTGGACGGCGGACCGGTCCCCCTCAAGCCGTCACGACCCTAGCGGTCGGACGCCGACGTCGCCGTGGACCCTCGCCGTCGCAGGTACTAGCACCGAGGTGCACTACCGGGCTGCACCCCGTCGTCGCCAGGCTCGGAGCATCACATCGCCCATCCCCACAGGAGTCCCCATGAACGTCCGACGCACCCTCGCCGCCACCGCGGCGACCGCCCTGCTGGTCCTGACCCCGGCCAGCGCTCTGGCCAGTCACGGCGCCGACGACGGGCCCGACCACCAACGCCACGGCGCCGACGACGGCGCCCGCCACCACCGCCACGGCGGGGACGACGGGCCTCGCCACCACCGCCACGGCGGGGACGACGGGCCTGGCCACCACCGTCACGGCGGGGACGACGGGCCGAACCACGACTGACAGCTCGCACCCCGGCAGCCGGGCCCGTCGCGAACGACGGCCCGGCTGCGGCGCGCCCGGCCGGCCGACGCCTCGGTGCCCGCAGGGCGGCACGGTCAGTCGGAGGCTGCGACCTCGTCGCCGGTCCCGGAGACCGGGTTGTAGGCGCACACGTCGACCGGGTCCTCGGCGCGACGGACCTTGGGCGCCCCGGGCTTGCGCGGGGGCGGGTCGATCGCGTTGGCCACCGTCTCGCGCACGTAGTCGTAGTCGGGGTCACCGGAGTTGAACTTGTCGGAGGTCTTGAAGACGACCGAGCGGATCTTGCCCTCCTTGACCCGCAGGAGCAGCGAGACGAAGTCGGGGGCGATCTTGCGGGGGATGTCGGTGTAGACGATCTCCTTGCCGGCCTTGACGATGTCGAGGTAGCGGGTCAGGAGCGTCGCGGGGTCGGCGGCCTCGATGATCGCGTCGATCGCGCAGCGCTGACGATCCATCCGCTGGTAGTCGTCGGAGCCGTAGCGCCCGCGAGCGAACCACAAGGCGTCGAAGCCGTCGAGGTGCTGGTCGGGGCCGGGCTCGAGGTAGCCGGTGGGCGGGATGCCGGCGCTGGTGTCGCCGTTGATGGCGACCTTCTCGTTGATGTTGACGGTGATGCCGCCCAGGGCGTCGACCACGGTCTGGAAGCCCTTGAGGTTGACCAGCAGGTAGTAGTCGACCGGGATGCCGAGGCTGCCCTCGACGGCCTGCTTGA
>CALRVO020000561.1:0-3089 GCA_943371595.1 Sphingomonas paucimobilis | reverse complement strand
GACCCAGTTGCGCAGCAGGGCCGCGCCGGCGTCGCCGGACTTCTCGGGGTGGAACTGCGTGGCGCACAGGGGGCCGTTCTCGACGGCGGCGACGAAGCGGTCACCGCCGTGCTCGGCCCAGGTGACCAGCGGCTCGCGGGTGTGGCCGGTGGTGACGAGGTCCCAGGTGCGCGCGGCGTAGGAGTGGACGAAGTAGAACCGCTCCCCCTCGACGCCCTTGAACAGGGCGCTGCTCTCAGGCGTCTCGACGGTGTTCCAGCCCATGTGCGGCACGACGTCGGCCTGCAGCCGCGACACGGTGCCGGGCCACTCGTCGCACCCGTCGGTCTCGACGCCGTGCTCGACCCCGCGCTCGAAGAGCACCTGCATGCCCACGCAGATGCCGAGCACCGGCCGGCCTCCGGCGAGTCGGCGCCCGATCAGCCGGTCGCCCTTGACGGCGCGCAGGCCGGCCATGCACGCGGCGTACGCCCCGACGCCGGGCACGACGAGCCCGTCGGCCTCCAGCCCGGCGTAGAAGTCACCGGTGAGCGTGACCTCGGCGCCGGCGCGCTCGACGGCGCGCACGACCGAACGCAGGTTGCCCGAGCCGTAGTCGAGGACGACGACGGAGGGTGTGGTCACAAGGAGCCCTTGGTGGACGGCACCCCGGTCTCGCGGGGGTCGAGTGCGACCGCGTCACGGAATGCCCGGGCGAAGGCCTTGAACTGGGTCTCGACGATGTGGTGGGGCTCGCGCCCGGCCAGCACGCGCACGTGCAGGGCGAGGTGGCCGTGGAAGGAGATCGACTCGAAGACGTGCTGGGTCAGCGAGCCGAGGTAGGAGACACCGGAGCCGCCGAGCTGCACGTAGGCCTGCCCCTCGGGCTCGCCGGTGTGCACGCAGTAAGGCCGGCCCGACACGTCGACGACGGCCTGCACCAGCGCCTCGTCGAGCGGCACGGTGGCGTCGCCGAAGCGGCGGATGCCCCGCTTGTCGCCGAGCGCCTGGCGCAGCGCCTGGCCCAGGGCGATGGCGGTGTCCTCGACGGTGTGGTGGGCGTCGATGTGCACGTCACCCTCGGTCCGCACGGTCAGGTCGACCAGGGAGTGCCGGGCGAACGCGGTGAGCATGTGGTCGTAGAAGCCGACCCCGGTCGAGATGTCGTGGCGGCCGGAACCGTCGAGGTCGACCTCGACGACGACCTTCGACTCGGACGTCTGTCGCTCGACGCGCGCGGTGCGGGTCATGTCGGCTCCTTGAGGATGTCGGTGAGGGCTTGGCGGAACGCGGCCATCTCGTCGGCGGTGCCGACCGAGACGCGCAGCCACCCGTCGGGTCCAGTCTCGCGGATCAGCACGCCCCGATCGAGCAGGCCCTGCCAGACCGCGTGGCGGTCGGCGAAGGTGCCGAAGAGCACGAAGTTGGCGTCGGAGTCGGCGACGTCGAGCCCCTGCTCGCGCAGCCAGGTCACCGTCGCGTCGCGCTCGACGCGCAGGTCGTCGACCCGGCTCAACAGCTCGGGCGCGTGGCGCAGGGCCGCCAGCGCCGCGGCCTGGGTGACCGCGGAGAGGTGGTAAGGCAGCCGGACGACGCGGATCGCGTCGCAGATCGCCGGGTCGGCCGCGAGGTAGCCGAGCCGGAGACCGGCGCCGGCGAAGGCCTTGCTCATCGTGCGGGTCACGACCAGGTTGCGGTGCGTGGCGAGCAGCTCGAGGGCCGATGGCACACCCGTGCGCCGGAACTCGCCGTAGGCCTCGTCGACCACGACGACCCCGGCGTCACCGACGGCCTCGCAGAGCGTCGTCACGGCGGCCTGCGGGAGCGCGGTGCCGGTCGGGTTGTTGGGCGAGGGCAGCAGCACCACCGACGGGCGCTCGGTCTCGACCAGGGTGCGAGCGGCGTCGAGGTCGAGGCTGAAGTCGGTCGCGCGGTGCCCGGTCACCCAGCGGGTGCTGGTGTCGCGGGCGTACTCGGGGTACATCGAGTAGGTGGGCGCGAAGCTGACCGCCGTGCGACCGGGGCCCCCGAACGCCTGCAGCAGCTGGAGCATGACCTCGTTGGAGCCGTTGGCCGCCCACACCTGCTCCGGGGTCACCGGTACGGCGCCCCCGTCGCGCGAGAGGTAGGCCGCCAGCGCGGTCCGCAGCTCGACGAACTCGCGGTCGGGGTAGCGGTTGAGGGTCGTCGCCGCCTGGGCCACCGCGGTGGCGACGTCGGCGACGACGGCGGCCGAGGGGCCGTAGGGGTTCTCGTTGACGTTGAGCTGCACGGGCACGTCGAGCTGGGGGGCGCCGTACGGCTCGATGCCGCGCAGCTCCTCCCGCAGGGGAGGCCAGGTCATCGCGGGAAGCGCACCCGCACGGAGTCACCGTGGGCCGGGAGGTCCTCGGCCTCGGCCAGGGTGATCACGTGGTCGGCGACGGCCTGCAGGCCCTCACGGGTGTAGTCGACGACGTGGATCGACTTGGTGAAGTTGCGCACGGAGAGACCACTGCTGTGGCAGGCGCACCCGCCGGTGGGCAGCACGTGGTTGGAGCCGGCGCAGTAGTCGCCGAGCGCCGTCGGGGCGTGCTCGCCGACGAAGATCGCCCCCGCGTTGCGGATGCGGCCGGCGACGGCGGCGGCGTCGCGCGTGTGGATCTCGAGGTGCTCGGCGGCGTAGGCGTCGGCCACGGCGACCCCCTGGTCGAGGTCGTCGACCAGGACGATGCCGGACTGCTGGCCCTCGAGCGCCTCACGCACCCGCTCGCTGTGCTTGGTGGCGGCCACCATGGTGTCGAGGCGCTCCTCGACCTGGGCGGCGAGCTGCTCGGAGTCGGTGATCAGCACCGCGCCGGCCAGGGGGTCGTGCTCGGCCTCGGCGACGAGGTCGGCGGCGACGTAGTCGGGGTCGGCACTGTCGTCGGCGAGGATCGCGACCTCGGTCGGACCGGCCTCGGAGTCGATGCCGATCTGACCCTTGAGCAGCCGCTTGGCCGTCACGACGTAGATGTTGCCCGGCCCGGTCACCAGGTCGACGCGGGCACACGGCCCGACGCCGTAGGCGAACATCGCGACCGCCTGGGCCCCACCGACGGCGTAGACCTCGTCGATGCCGAGCAGCGCGC
>CALRVO020000560.1:0-3102 GCA_943371595.1 Sphingomonas paucimobilis | reverse complement strand
CGTTGATCGCGCGCTTGACCCCGGCGGTCACCAGGGGCTTGCCGGCGAAGCGGTGGCGGTCACGGACCTCGACGTCGGCCGCGAAGATCACGGCGTCCGCGGCGTCGATCTCCGACTGCGCGACACGGTCGGCGCCGCCGGCGCCCTGGGTCTCGACCTTGAGGTCGTGCCCGGCCTCCCGCGCGGCGATCTCGAGGGCCTCCGCGGCCATGTAGGTGTGCGCGATGCCCGTCGGGCACGACGTCACGGCGATGATCTTCATGTGGTTCCTGTCGACGGGGGCCCGTGGGCCCTGCTCCCTGAGGTGGGTCCGCCACCCACTCCCGCGGCAGTGACCCGGGTCACACCTTGGAACACCGTGCCGAGAAAAGCCAGAGATACACAGATATTCGGGCGTAAACAAATGTGAGTCAGGCGTAAACGGACATGACGAGGGCCCCAGCGGTCTGGACCACCGGGTTCGCCCGCGACCCCTTGGTCAGGCGATGACGACGTCGACGCCGGCGTCACGCAGCGCCGTCTCGGCGTCCTGGCCGAGCGCGGGGTCGCTCACCACGCAGTCCACCGCCTCGATCGGCGCGAATTGGACGGTGCTCTCGATGCCCCACTTGGTGGCGTCGGCCAGGACCACGACGCGGGCGGCAGCGTCGACCAGCGCCGCCTTCGTGGCCGCCTCCTCGGCGTCGGGCGTCGACAGCCCGCGCTCGAGGGTCAGCGCGTTGGTCCCGACGAAGAGGACGTCGGCGTGCAGGCGCCTGATCGCAGCGACCGTGTCCGCACCGACCGCGGCATGGGTGAGCGGCCGGATCCGTCCCGGGAGCAGGTTGATCTGCACCCCGGGGTGCGACAGCAGGCGCGAGGCCACCGGGACGGCATGGGTGTAGACGGTGAGGCGACGGTCGCGGGGCAGCAGCCCGGCCAGGGCCGCGACGCTGGAGCCGGCATCGAGCAGCACCGTGGCCCCGTCAGCAGGCAGCTGGGAGAGAGCGGCGCGGGCGATCGCCGCCTTGGCGTCGCGCTGCGTCTCGTCGCGCAGCTCGATGGCCGACTCGGGCAGCAGCCGCACGTCGGCCGCCACGGCTCCGCCGTGCACGCGCCGCAGGACACCGGAGCCCTCCAGGGCCGACAGGTCCCGGCGGATGGTCTCGGCGGTGACGGAGAAGGTGGACGCCAGCTCGGAGACCGACACCCGGCGCCGCCCCTCGACGAGGGTCGCGATCGCGTGCAGCCGCTCTTCGCCGTACATGGCGCCCCTGTCCGGTGGATGCGTGGCCTTGCTCCCCGGGATGGAGTCGAACCATCGTCGCTAGTCCTGATTCAAAGTCAGGCGGGCCCTGCCGGCAGACCAACCGGGGAATGTGTGCGAGGCAAGCCTAGAGCGTCGACGGAGCAAGGCGCGTGCGGCAGTCCGCGACCTCCTTCGCGGGACCCGCCTGATCTGGGACGCTGCCGTCATGGCTGACAACCCGCTGGATCCCTTCCACCTGCTCAACAAGTCGCAGCAGCTCGCCATCAAGCTCGCCGCCGACACCCTGCGGACCGTCCGCGACACCGCGGTCACGGGCGTCACCGCGCCCGAGGACCTGGTGCGCCAGGTCGCCGGCCTCGCCGACGCCGTCACCGGGCTTGCGGCGGCGACGGCGCAGCCGCTGCAGGACTTCCTGGTCCGCCAGCGCGAGCTGGCCGACACGATGTCGACCCTGGCCGCGGCGCAGGCCGAGCTGTCGGTCATCGTGGCCAACCTCGCCGAGCGGCACGCCGCCACCGTCACCGCGCTCGAGCGGATGTCGGCCCCGGTCTTCGCCGTGGTCGGCGCGCACCCGCCCGAGCCGCCCTCCAAGCGGACGACCCGGACGAAGGCTGCGCAGAAGAAGGCTGCGCAGAAGAAGCCCCCGCGCCCGAAGTAGCGTCGGGGCCGGACGCGGGCCGTGGTTAGGTAGGCGCGTGGACCTGCCCGTGATGCCACCCGTGCAGCCGATGCTCGCCAAGGCCGTCACCGGCGTGCCCGACCCGGCCAAGCACACCCACCACGACATCACCGGGCTCAGCTTCGAGCCCAAGTGGGACGGCTTCCGCTGCCTGGTCTTCAAGGACGGCGACGAGGTCGAGCTCACCAGCCGCAACACCAAGCCGCTGACCCGCTACTTCCCCGAGCTCGTCGCCGCCGCGCGGGAGCAGCTGCCCGAGCGGTGCGTGCTCGACGGCGAGGTGTTCGTGGCCGTGGGCCAGCGCCTGGAGTTCGAGGTGCTGCAGGAGCGCATCCACCCCGCCGCCTCGCGCGTCGACATGCTCAGCGAGAAGACCCCGGCCAGCTTCGTGGCCTTCGACCTGCTCGCCCTCGGCGACGACTCCTACGTCGACCGCCCGTTCGTCGAGCGCCGCGCGGCCCTGGTCGGCGCGCTGTCGGGGCTCAGCGGGCCCTGCTACCTGACCCGCACCACCGACGACCCGGCCGTCGCCGAGCGGTGGTTCCACCAGTTCGAGGGCGCTGGGCTCGACGGCGTCATCGCCAAGCCGCTCGGGGCGACGTACTCCCCCAACGGGCGCACGATGATGAAGGTCAAGCACGAGCGCACCGCCGACGTCGTCGTCGCGGGCTACCGCGAGCACAAGACCAGCACCCCCGACCAGCCGCTGCTCGGCAGCCTGCTGCTCGGGCTCTACGCCGACGGCGAGCTGCAGCACGTCGGCGTCAGCGCCTCGTTCACGGCCGCGCGGCGGGCGGCGCTGATCGAGGAGCTGCAGCCGCTGGTCGTCCCGATCGCCGAGCACCCGTGGGGGCGGTGGCAGGAGTTCCTGACCGCCAACCCCGACCGCGTGCCCGGCACCCAGAGCCGGTGGAGCCAGGGCAAGGACCTCTCGTTCGTGCCGCTGCGGCCCGAGCGCGTGCTCGAGGTCAAGTACGACGCCATGGAGGGTCGGCGCTTCCGGCACACCGCCCACTTCAAGCGCTGGCGCGACGACCGCGACCCCTCCTCCTGCGGCTACGACCAGCTCGAGCAGCCCGTGAGCTACGACCTCGCCGAGGTCCTCTCGGCCACACCCCCCACGCCCCCGACCCCCCAAGGAGACACCTGATGGCCGACTACGACGTCGTCCTGC
>CALRVO020000559.1:0-3104 GCA_943371595.1 Sphingomonas paucimobilis | reverse complement strand
GTTGTCACGAAGATAGAACGTGTTCTAGTTTCGTGCCATGCCTCGCACCTTGTCCGCGCCGGTCGCCGTCGCGTTCGACTACACCCGCTCCACCGGACCCGTCATCGGCCGGTTCCTGACCGGCCTGCGCGACGGCGTCGTCGTCGGGGCGCGTACGTCGGACGGGCGGGTCGTCGTGCCCCCACCGGAGTTCGACCCGGTCACCCACCAGGCCACCACCGACTTCGTCGAGGTCGCCTCGACCGGCACCGTGACGTCGTGGGTGTGGGTCCCCGAGCCGGTCAAGGGCCAGCCCTTCGACCGACCTTTCGCCTGGGCGCTCGTCACGCTGGACGGCGCCGACGTGCCGCTGCTGCACGCGCTCGACGTACCGTCCGCGGCCGACGTGTCGACCGGCATGCGGGTGCGGGTGCGCTGGGCCACCGAGCGGGTCGGGGCGATCACCGACATCGACTGCTTCGAACCATCGGTGGTTGAGGTGCCGCGAGGAACGAGCGGCCTCGAAACCCCCGCAGCCGATGTCGGCGACGTGAGCAGTGAACCGGTCACCGGCGTGATCACGCCCGTCGAGCTCGACTACCTCTACGCCGCGAGCCCCGAGGAGTCGCTGTTCTACCGCAGCCTCGCCGAGGGCAAGCTCGTCGGCCAGCGCTGCCCCACCTGCCAGAAGGTCTACATCCCGCCGCGCAGCGCGTGCCCCGCCGACGGCAGCCCGACGGTCGAGGAGGTCGAGCTGCCCGAGACCGGCACCGTGACGACGTTCTGCATCGTCAACGTCCCGTTCCTGGGCCAGAAGATCACCCCGCCCTACGTGTCGGCCTACGTGCTGCTCGACGGCGCCGACATCGCCTTCCTCCACCTGATCCTCGACTGCGCGGCCGAGGACGTGCACATGGGGATGCGGGTCAAGGCCGTGTGGAAGCCCCGCGAGGAGTGGGGCACCACCATCGAGAACATCAGCCACTTCGCGCCGATCGACGAACCGGACGCGGACTACGAGACCTACAAGAAGTACCTGTGAGGGGCGCGCTGTGAGAGACGTTGCGGTCGTGGGCTTCGCCCAGCGACAGATGGAGGAGTTCGACGGGTCGCCGACCTGCGTCGAGCTGCTGGTGCCGTTGTTCAAGGAGTGCTACGAGCAGACCGGCTGGACCCGGCGCGACGTCGGGTTCTGGTGCTCGGGATCCTCCGACTACCTGGCCGGGCGCTCGTTCTCGTTCGTGCAGGCCGTCGACGCGATCGGCGTGATCCCGCCGGTCAACGAGTCCCACGTCGAGATGGACCTGGCGTGGGCGATGTACGAGGCCTGGGTCAAGATCCAGACCGGCGAGGTCGACACCGCGCTCGTCTACGCCTTCGGCAAGAGCTCGGCCGGCGTGCTGCGCCGCACCCTCGCCCTCCAGCTCGAGCCCTACACGATGACCCCGATCTGGCCCGACACCGTGTCGTTGGCCGGCCTGCAGGCCCGGGCCGGCGTCGACGCCGGGCTCTGGGACGAGCGCGCCATGGCCGAGGTGGCCAACCGCTCGCTGACCGACGCGGAGAAGAACGACTACGCCATCCGCAAGGGCGGCTCGTCGGTCGACGAGCTCCTCGCCCGCCCGATGTACGCCGACCCGTTGCGCAAGCACGACTGCGCGCCGGTCACCGACGGCGCGGCCGCGATCGTGCTGGCGGCCGGCGACAAGGCACGCGACGTGCGCGACAACCCCGCGTGGTTGACCGGGATCAGCCACCACGTCGACCCGCTCAGCATGGGCACGCGTGACCTGACCCGCTCCCCCAGCGCCCAGCGCTCGGGCGCCGCGCTCGACCTCACCGGGGTCGAGGTGGCCGAGCTGCACGCGCCGTTCAGCCACCAGGAGCTCGTGCTGCGCCGCGAGCTCGGCCTGGCCGACGACGTGGCCGTCAACCCGTCGGGTGGCGCCCTGGTCTCCAACCCGATGTTCTCCGCCGGCGGCATCCGCGTCGGCGAGGTGGCCCGACGGATCTGGTCGGGCGAGACGGCCAAGGGCCTGGCCCACGCGACGTCCGGACCGGCCCTGCAGCAGAACCTCGTCTGCACCCTCGCCTCGACCCCGACGGGAGACAACTGATGGGCAAGTTGCCAGCGGCGGTGATCGGGGTCGGCCAGACCCACCACCGCGCCAAGCGCCTCGACGTCTCGATGGCGGGGTTGTGCCGCGAGGCCATCGACCGCGCCCTCGAGGACGCCGGGATGACCCTCGACGAGATCGACGCGATCGTCGTCGGCAAGGCCCCCGACCTGTTCGAGGGCGTGATGATGCCCGAGCTGTTCCTCGCCGAGTCGCTGGGCGCGGCCGGCAAGCCGCTGCTGCGCGTGCACACCGCCGGCTCGGTCGGCGGGTCGACCGCGATCGTGGCGGCGTCCCTGGTGCAGGCCGGCATCCACCGCAAGGTGCTGACGGTGGCTTACGAGAAGCAGTCGGAGTCCAACGCGATGTGGGCGCTCTCGGTGCCCGTGCCGTTCAACATGCCGGTCCACGCCGGCGCCGGCGGCTACTTCGCGCCCCACGTGCGCTCCTACATCCGCCGCTCCGGCGCCCCGACCCACGTCGGGGCGATCGTGGCCGCCAAGGACCGCAACAACGCGCTCAAGAACCCCTACGCCCACCTGCACAACGAGGGCACCACCGTCGAGTCGGTGCTGGCCTCGCAGATGCTCTGGGACCCGATCCGCTACGACGAGACCTGCCCGTCGTCCGACGGCGCCTGCGCGCTGGTCATCGCGAGCGAGGACGTCGCGGCGTCCTCGCCCAACCCGGCGTGGATCCACGGCACCGTGATGCGCTCGGAGGCGACCTCGGCCGCCGAGCGCGACCAGGTCAACCCGCAGGCCTCGCGCGACGCGGCCGCAGCGCTGTGGAAGCAGGCCGGCATCACCTCGCCGATCGACGAGATCGACGCGGCCGAGATCTACGTGCCCTTCTCGTGGTTCGAGCCGATGTGGCTCGAGTCGCTCGGCTTCGCCGCCGAGGGCGAGGGCTGGAAGCTCACCGAGTCGGGTGCCACCGCCCTGGGCGGCAAGCTGCCGGTCAACGCCTCGGGTGGGGTGCTGTCGTCCAACCCGATCGGCGCCTCCG
>CALRVO020000558.1:0-3115 GCA_943371595.1 Sphingomonas paucimobilis | reverse complement strand
ACACCCGGCATCATGTCGTCGGCGCCGGCGACGTCCACCTCGACCGAGCCGACCCGCGAGGTCACCACCACGGTGCTGCCGTCGGTCAGGCCGCGGGCAGCCAGGTCGTCGGGGTGCATCAGCAGCTGGTGACGGGGGCGGCCCTTGGTGAGCCGGGTCGTGTTGTGCAGCCACGAGTTGCAGTCGCGCTGGTGGCGGCGTCCGACCAGGACGAGCCCGTCGTCGGCGGGCGGGGTCGCCTCGAGGTCGTCCAGCCAGGCGGCCAGCCGGTCGAGGTCGTCGACGACGAGGCCCGGCACCAGGTCGATGCGCTGGTCGTCGGTCTGCAGCCGGTCGGGCATGGTCGGGCGCAGCGGACCCAGGTCGACGCCCTCCGGGTGCTCGACGAGGTCGGCGGCGGTGGTGCGACCACCGGTGTCGAGCAGCAGCTCGACGAGGTCGGCGGGGGACGCGGCCAGCTGCGCGGCGGCGTCGTCGGCCAGCGGGGTGCCCAGGCGCTTGGCGAGGCGCGTCGCGAGCCCGGCGAAGATCTCCCAGTCGTGGCGCTGGTCGTCGCCGCGGGCGAAGACCGCGGGGGTCCAGCGCGCCGTGTTGCGCACGGCGAACCCGTGGAAGACCAGGTCGTACTGGTCGCGCTCGAGCGCACTGGTCGGGGGCAGGACCACGTCGGCGTGCCGGGTCGTCTCGTTGAGGTAGAAGTCGACCGAGACCATGAAGTCGAGGCCGTCGAGCGCGTCGGCGAGGCCGCGGCCGTCGGGGGTCGAGAGCACCGGGTTGCCCGCGACGGTGACCATCGCCCTGATCTGGCCGTCACCGGGGGTCGTGATCTCCTCGGCCATCACGGCCGCCGGCAGCTCGCCGGCGAACTCCGCCTCGCCGCGGACCCGGCTGTGCCACCGGCCGTAGCGGCCGGGGCCCAGGATGCGACGCCCCACGGTGTCGACGGCCGGCTCGGGGAACATCGCACCACCGGGCTGGTCGAAGTGGCCCGCGAGCAGGTTGAGGCAGCTGATGGCCCACTGACAGATCGTCCCGAACCCCTGCGTCGACACGCCCATCCGCCCGTAGACGACCGCGGCGTCGGGGCCGGCGAGCTCACGGGCCAGGCGCCGGATCGTGTCGGCGCCGACGCCCGAGACGGCCGCGGCCCGCTCGGGGGTGAAGGGGGCGACCAGCTCGGCCAGGCGGTCGAGCCCGTCGACGTACGCCGGGGGTCGGGTCAGGCCCTCGGTGAGGAGGACCTGCAGCATCGCCAGCAGCACCGGGGCGTCGGTCCCCGGGCGCACGAAGTGGTGCTCGTCGGCGACCTTCGCGGTCTCGGTGCGTCGCGGGTCGACGACCACCATCCGTCCGCCACGCCTGCTCAGCTCGCGCACGCGCCGGGGGAAGTCGGGCACCGTCATCAGCGACCCGTTGGAGGCCATCGGGTTGGCGCCGAAGACCAGGAACAGCTGCGTGCGGTCGAGGTCGGGGACGGGGATCATCAGCTGGTGGCCGTAGAGCTGCCAGGCCACCAGCTGGTGGGGCACCTGGTCGACCGTCGAGGCGCTGAACCGGTGGTGGGTGTGCAGGGCGCGCACGAAGCCCGCGCCGTGGGTGCCGAAGCCGAGGGAGTGCGCGTTGGGGTTGCCCAGGTAGACCCCGACGCCGTCACCGCCGTGGGCGGTGATGGTCGTGGCGAGCCGGTCGGCCACGAGGTCGAGCGCCTCGTCCCACTCCATCTCGACCCACTCGTCGGGCCGGTCACCCTCGCCGGCCACCCGGCGTACGGGACGGCGCAGGCGGTCGGGGTCGGCGTAGACGTCGGCCAGCGACACGCCCTTGGGGCAGATGTAGCCCCGCGACAGCGGGTCGGCCGGGTTGCCGCGGATGCCGGTCACGGCGCCGTCGGTGAGGGTCAGCTCGAGACCGCAGATCGCCTCGCACAGGTTGCACACGCCGTGGCGGGTGCCGGTGAAACCGGCGGGGACTGGTGGCTGGTGGAGGACGCCCATGACGCCATGCAACCACGTGGCAACCACGCGGACCGGCAAAGTTGTCGGGCCCGCAACTGTCGGCGCCACCCGTGCGTTTGTAGGGTTGCAACGCAACCGGGCGCGCGCCTGCACGCCCAGCCCCCGATCGAAGTGAGGATGTCGACATGGTCGTCAGCTTGTCCAAGGGTGGAAACGTCTCCCTGACCAAGGAAGCCGGGCCCTCCGGACTCAACAAGGTGCTCGTGGGTCTCGGCTGGGACGTACGCACCACCACCGGCACCGACTTCGACCTCGACGCGTCGGCGCTGTCGTGCGGCGCGGACGGCAAGGTCGTCACCGACCAGCACTTCGTGTTCTACAACAACCTCACCTCGCCCGACGGGTTCGTCGTCCACCAGGGCGACAACCGCACCGGTGAGGGAGAGGGTGACGACGAGGTCGTCGAGGTCAACCTGGGCGGCATGGGCGGCGACGTCGACAAGGTCGTCTTCGCCGTCTCGATCGATCAGGCCGACGCCCGCGGCCAGAACTTCGGCCAGGTGACCGGCGCCTTCATCCGCGTCGTCAACGCCGACAACGGCACCGAGCTCGCCCGCTACGACCTGTCCGAGGACGCCTCGAGCGAGACCGCCATGGTCTTCGGCGAGCTCTACCGCAACGCCGCCGAGTGGAAGTTCCGCGCCATCGGCCAGGGCTACGCCTCGGGCCTGGCGGGCATCGTGCGCGACTACGGCGTCAACCTCTGACCCAGCCGCTCTCCCTGCTCCGCCCTCCCACAGCCGGCCCTGAGCCGGCATACCCATAGAGAGTTGCTCTCGTGCAGCTGCTGAAGACCCTTCGCTGGTCGTTCCTCATCACCCTGGTCGGCCTCGCGATCGCCTTCTGGTACGACGGCACGACGGGGTTGGCGATCACCGCCATCCTCATCGTGCTGGAGGTCTCGTTGTCCTTCGACAACGCGGTCGTCAACGCCAAGGTGCTCAACCGGATGTCGGAGTTCTGGGTCCGGATCTTCCTGACCGTCGGCATCCTCATCGCCGTCTTCGGCATGCGGTTGCTGTTCCCGCTGGTCGTCGTCTTCGTGACGGCCGACCTGTCTCCGGTCGACGCCTGGCAGCTCGCGCTCGAGAAGGGCAACC
>CALRVO020000557.1:0-3139 GCA_943371595.1 Sphingomonas paucimobilis | reverse complement strand
GGCCGACAAGGCGCAGCAGGGCGTGATGGAGTTCCTGCTCATCAACCACCCGCTCGACTGCCCCGTGTGCGACAAGGGCGGCGAGTGCCCCCTGCAGAACCAGGCGATGAGCAACGGCCAGGGCGAGTCCCGCTTCGTCGGCTCGGGTGCGGGCGGCGTCAAGCGCACCTTCCCCAAGCCGATCAACCTCTCCCCGCAGGTCCTGCTCGACCGCGAGCGCTGCATCGTGTGCCAGCGCTGCACCCGCTTCGCCGAGGAGATCCCCGGCGACCCGTTCATCGCGCTGGTCGAGCGCGGTGCGCAGCAGCAGATTGGCATCGCCGACAACGCTCCGTTCCTGTCCTACTTCTCCGGCAACACGATCCAGATCTGCCCGGTCGGGGCGCTCACCTCCGAGTCCTACCGCTTCCGCTCGCGGCCCTTCGACCTCGTCTCCAGCCCCTCGATCGCCGAGCACGACGCCTGTGGCTCGGCGATCCGCGTCGACCACCGTCGCGGCAAGGTGATGCGTCGCCTGGCCGGCAACGACCCCGAGGTCAACGAGGAGTGGATCACCGACAAGGACCGCTTCGCCTTCACCTACGCCGTCGAGCCCGACCGGCTGACCTACCCGCAGGTCCGCGACGACGACGGCTCGCTGCGGCCCGCCTCCTGGCCCGAGGCCTTCGCCGTCGCGGCCCGGGGCCTCGCGGGCGCCGGCGCGGTCGGGGTGCTCACGGGAGGCCGCCTGACCGGCGAGGACGCCTTCGCCTACAGCAAGTTCGCCCGTGTCGCACTCGGCACCAACGACATCGACTTCAGGGCCCGCCCCCACTCCGCCGAGGAGGCCGAGTTCCTCGCCGCCCACGTGGTGGCCACCGGCCCCGAGGGCGGAGCAGTCACCTATGCCGACCTCGAGAGCGCCTCCACCGTGGTGCTGGCGGGCTTCGAGCCCGAGGACGAGGCCGGCGCGATCTTCCTGCGCCTGCGCAAGGCCGCGCTCCACCACGGCACCCGGGTGCTCGCGATCGCGCCGTTCACCACCCGCGGGCTGGCCAAGATGCACGGCACGCTCCTGCCGACGGCGCCGGGCGACGAGCCCGCCGCCCTGTCGTCGCTGCTCGGTCACGCCGACCACGGCCTCGACGCACGCTCCGTCGTGCTCGTGGGCGAGCGGCTCGCCACCGTGCCCGGCGCGCTCAGCGCCGCTGCCGAGCTGGTCGCCAAGAGCGGGGCCCGGCTGGCCTGGATCCCGCGGCGCGCCGGAGACCGCGGAGCACTCGAGACCGGGTGCCTGCCCGGGCTCCTCCCCGGCGGTCGTCCCGTCGCCGACGCCGGCGCGCGCGTCGACGCCGCCGCCTCCTGGGGCGTCGACAGCCTTCCCGAGACCCCGGGCCGCGACGGTGACGCGATCGTCGCCGCGCTGCTCACCGGCGAGCTCGGCGGGCTCGTCATCGGCGGCGTCGACCCCCACGACACCGCCGACCCCGCCGCGACGACCGCCGCCATCGCGGCCGCCTCCTTCGTGGTGGCCCTCGACCTGCGGGCCAGCGACGTCACCCGCGCCGCCGACGTCGTCTTCCCGGTGGCGCCGGTGACCGACAAGGCCGGCTCCTTCGTCAACTGGGAGGGCCGGGTCCGCGCCTTCGACCGGGTCCTCAGCAACCCCGCCTCCCTGCCCGACCTCCGGGTCCTCGCCGGCATCGCCGACGAGCTCGCGGCCCTGGGCCACGGGCGGTCACTCGGCTTCCGCACCGTCGAGGACGTGTGGGCGCAGATGGAGGACCTCGGTCCGTGGGACGGCGCCCGCGCCGCCATGACCCCGGTGGCTCCCGAGCCGGGGGACACGACCGACGACCAGGGCCTGCGACTCTCGACCTGGAAGCAGATGCTCGACAACGGCACCATGCTCGTCGGCGACAAGCACCTCGCGGCCACGGCGCGCCCGGCCGTGGCCCGCGTCAGCCAGGCCGTGCACGACGCCTGCGGTCCCACGATCACCGTCACGGGTGACCGTGGCTCGGTCACGCTGCCCAGCGAGGTCGCCCCCGACATCGTCGACGGTGTCGTGTGGTTGCCTGCTTCGTCGACCGGGCTCGGGGTGCTGGCCGACCTCGCCTCACCCCGCACCCGCGTCACCGTCACCGGAGGGAACCCATGATCTCGACAGGCTCGATCGGCGGCCTCGGCTCGGTCAACGCGGCGGTCGTCGACCCCGGTCTCCAGGCCTTCGGTCAGGACCCGTGGTGGGTCATCGGCCTCAAGGTCCTGCTCATCTTCCTGACCCTGGTGCTGCTGACCCTGTTCAACATCTGGTGGGAGCGGCGGGTCGTGGCCCGCATGCAGCACCGCATCGGGCCCAACGTCAACGGGCCCTTCGGTCTGCTGCAGTCGCTCGCCGACGGCGCCAAGCTGATGTTCAAGGAGGACATCATGCCCAAGGCCGCCGACAAGGTGGTCTTCGTGCTGGCGCCGATCCTGGCGGTGATCCCGGCCTTCGTGACCTTCGCCGTGATCCCCTTCGGCCCCGAGGTCAATTTCTTCGGCGAGCGCACCCCGCTGCAGCTCACCGACATGCCGATGGCCGTGCTGTTCGTGATGGCCATCGCGTCCATCGGCATCTACGGCATCGTGCTCGGTGGGTGGTCCAGCGGCTCGACCTACTCGCTGCTCGGGGGCCTGCGCTCGAGCGCGCAGATGATCTCCTACGAGGTCGCGATGGGTCTCTCGCTGGTCTCGGTGTTCCTCTACGCCGGCTCGATGTCGACGTCCGAGATCGTCGCCGCTCAAGAAGACCTGTGGTTCGGGCTGATCCTCATCCCGTCGTTCCTCATCTACGTCGTGTCGATGGTCGGTGAGACCAACCGCGCCCCCTTCGACCTCCCTGAGGCCGAGGGCGAGCTCGTCGGCGGCTTCCACACCGAGTACTCCTCGATCAAGTTCGCCCTGTTCTTCCTCGCCGAGTACGTCAACCTGGTCACCGTCTCGGCGCTCGCGACCACGCTGTTCCTCGGCGGTTGGCGCGCGCCGTTCTGGATCGACGAGTTCTGGGCCGGCGCCAACGAGGGCTACTGGCCGGTGCTGTGGTTCTTCGGCAAGATCCTGTTCTTCATCTTCGGGTTCATCTGGCTGCGGGGATCGCTGCCGCGCATGCGCTACG
>CALRVO020000556.1:0-3140 GCA_943371595.1 Sphingomonas paucimobilis | reverse complement strand
TACCGCGCGGTGCGCCGCGACCTCGGCACCGTCGACGACCTGCGCGACCTGGCGACCACGCTGCGCGGCGAGGGCATCAGCCTGGTCGTCGACCTGGTGCTCAACCACGTCGCCCGTGAGCACGCGTGGGCCGCGGCCGCGCGCGCCGGCGACGCGACCTACCGCGACTACTTCCACGTCTTCGCCGACCGCGAGCTGCCAGACCGCTACGAGGAGACGCTGCCCGAGGTCTTCCCCGACTTCGCGCCGGGCAGCTTCACCTTCGACGACGAGCTCGAGGCCTGGGTCTGGACGACCTTCAACTCCTTCCAGTGGGACCTCGACTGGGCCAACCCCGCCGTCCTGGCCGAGTTCGCCCAGATCGTGCTCGACCTGGCCAACCTCGGGGTCGAGGTGCTGCGGCTCGACGCGATCGCGTTCCTGTGGAAGCGGCTCGGCACCGACTGCCAGAACCAGCCCGAGGTGCACGCGATCACCCAGGCGCTGCGGGCCGTGGCCCGGATGGCGGCCCCCGCCACCCTCTTCAAGGCCGAGGCGATCGTCGGCCCGCGCCAGCTCGTGCCCTACCTCGGCGTCGGCGAGCACACCGGCCGGGTGAGCGACCTGGCCTACCACAACAGCCTCATGGTGCAGGTCTGGTCGATGCTCGCGACCGGCGACACCCGGCTGGCCCGCCAGGCGCTGGGGTCGCTCCCGCCGACCCCGCCCAGCGGCACCTGGGTGACCTACCTGCGCTGCCACGACGACATCGGCTGGGCGATCGACGACGCCGACGCGGCCGCCGTTGGCGTCACCGGGCCGGGGCACCGCCACTTCCTCGCCGACTGGTACTCCGGCGACTTCCCGGGCTCGTGGGCCGAGGGCCTGGTCTTCCAGCACAACCCCGCCACCGGCGACCGACGCATCAGCGGCACCACCGCCACGCTCACCGGGCTCGGCGCGCGTCGCCTCGACCCCGACGGGGCCCTGGCACGCATCTACCTCGCGCACGCGGTCGTGGCCGGCTGGGGCGGCGTACCGGTGATCTGGAGCGGCGACGAGCTCGGCCTGCCCGACGACCCGGCCTGGGCCGACGAGCCGGGCCACGGTGGCGACAACCGGTGGGCGCACCGCCCGCGGGTCACCGACGCCGACCTCGCGCGCCGTGACGACCCCACGACCGACCAGGCCCGGGTCTACGCCGGGCTCGCTCACCTGATGCGGGTGCGCGCCACGCTGCCGCCGCTGCACGCCTCGGCCCCGGTGTCGGTGGTCCAGGACACCGACGACGGTGTCCTCGCGGTGCTCCGCCAGCACCCCAGCGGGACCCTCGTGGGGCTCTACAACGTCACCGCGCAGCCGCGGCCGTTCCCGCTGGGCCGGCTCCACGAGGTCGGTCTCGAGCGGCCGCACGAGGCCCTCGGCGACCACGCGCTGGTCGCCGGGGCCGACGGCCTGCTCTGGCTCCCGCCGTACGCCGCCTGGTGGGTCGTCGACGGCGCCTGAGGCTTCAGCCGGCCGGGGCGAGCGCGCCGAGCACGCTCACGCACCAGCGGTCGGCACGCTCGACGACCTCGGCGCGGTCGAGCTGCCCGGCGACCGAGCAGGTCAGCCAGGCGTCGCCGAACAGCCCCCGGAACGACACCTGGAGCCCGCGGGGCGTGCGGCACAGCAGGGCCAGCGAGGGGCTGCCGAAGGTCGCGGCGTCGGCGAGCGGCTCGCAGCCCTCCTCCTGCCGGGCGTCCCTGACCAGCGCGGTCGCGGCACGGGGGGTGACCGGGGGAGCGAAGACCCAGGCGCGGGCCGCGGCCGTCTTGGTCGTCCAGCCGCAGCCGAACTCGTGGGCGATGTCACGGACCTGACCGGTCACTTGCGCGTTCTGGCCGTCGACGTAGGTCGTGGTGTCGGCCGCCGGTCCGCCCAGCGCCGCCTCGACCGCCTCGGGCGCCACCGCGTCGCAGAAGGCCTCGCGCCGTACGGCGGTGGTCAGGGTGTCGACCTCGGCCAGCGGCACCACCGGCGTGGCCGTGGGGGTGGGGCTGGGGGAGGGGGCCGACGTGGGCTCGGGGTCGTCGTCCCCGCCGAGGGCGACGACCAGCCCGACGGCCACCACGACCACGGTCGCGACGGCGGCGACGACGAGGGCGAGGGCGCGGGACACGACCGCCACCCTACGGAGGTCCCGCGACACGCCGAAGCAGGGAGGCCGCTGCGAAGCGAGTACCGTCTTTGTGGTGATTCGCTTCGAGAAGGCCACCGTGTCCTACCCCGGACCTGGCAAGCCGGCGCTCAACCAGGTCTCGATCGACGTCGACAAGGGCGAGTTCGTGTTCCTCGTCGGCTCCTCCGGCTCCGGCAAGTCGACGGCGCTGCGCCTGGTCCTGCGCGAGCTGCGGCCCACGAGCGGCCGGGTCTACGTCGCCGGCAAGGAGATCAACCGCCTCGCCACCTGGAAGGTCCCGCGGCTGCGCCGCCAGATCGGCACCGTCTTCCAGGACTTCCGCCTGCTTCCCGGCAAGACCGTCGCCGAGAACGTCGCCTTCGCCATGCAGGTCACCGGTCACTCGAGCCGTGAGATCAAGGCCACCGTGCCCAAGACCCTCGAGCTGGTCGGCCTGTCCGACAAGGCCGCCCGACTGCCCGACGAGCTGTCCGGCGGCGAGCAGCAGCGCGTCGCCATCGCCCGGGCCATGGTCAACGAGCCGATGATCCTCATCGCCGACGAGCCCACCGGCAACCTCGACCCCACCACGTCGGTCGGCATCATGAAGCTGCTCGACCGCATCAACGCCACCGGCACCACCGTGCTGATGGCCACCCACGACAACGGGATCGTCGACCAGATGCGCAAGCGCGTCGTCGAGCTCGACCACGGCTCCGTCGTCCGCGACGAGGCCACCGGCGTCTACGGCTTCCAGCACTAGCCACCAGCCCCGGCCCACCGGCCCACCGGCCCCGCGCCGCCGTCCCACGATCGACGATCCACAGGAGTCTCCCGCTTCATGCAGCTTCGCCACGTCAGCACCAACCTGCGCCAGGGCCTGCGCCGCAACATGTCGATGCACGCCGCCGTGATCCTCACGCTCTTCGTCTCGCTGACCCTCGCCGGCATCGGCGTCATGCTCAACCGCCAGGCCAGCCTGACCACCGAGGTGATCGGC
>CALRVO020000555.1:0-3142 GCA_943371595.1 Sphingomonas paucimobilis | reverse complement strand
GACGCCGACGGCGCGCTGGAGCCGCGGCAGCGCCAGGCTCGCCACGAACGTCCCGACGGCGCCGGCCGCGAAGAGCCAGCCGAGGGCGGGGTCGTCGTCGGCCAGGCCGAGCTGCTCGACGCCGACCACGACGAGCAGGCCGGTGGTGGCGCCCCCGGCCAGGCTCGCGCCGGCGCCCAGGACGGTGAGCCAGCGCACGACGGGCATCGCCCAGATGTAGCGCAGGCCCTCGGCGACCTCGCGACCGAGCCGGCGTCCGTCGACGCCGGCCGAGGTGACCACCTCGCTGTCGGGCCACCGCAGGCGGGCGATGATCGCCGAGGCGGCGAGGTAGGCGATGCCGTCGACCCCGAGCACCAGCGCCGGGGAGGTCACCGTGACCAGCACCCCGCTGACCACCGGCCCGACCAACCCGATCGCGGTGCCGACGGTGACCAACGTCGAGGTGGCCGAGGCGACCCGGTCGCGGCCGACCATCTGCGGGACGACGCCGAAGGAGGCGGCGTCGGCGAAGACGAACAGCGACGAGATGACCGCGGCCACCGCGAGCAGGTGCCCGAAGGCGAGCACGCCGAGGGCGTCGGCCAGCGGCACCGTCAACATCGCCAGCCCGCTCAGCGCCCCGGTGACCACGAGCACGTGCCGTCGGTTCCACCGGTCGACGAGCGCCCCGGCGGGCAGCCCGAGCACGAGGTAGGGGGCGGTCTCCACGGCGGCGATCAGTGCGGTGAGCGAGGCGCTGCCGGTGAGCCGGTAGACGAGCACCGGGAGGGCGACGAGGGTCAGGGCGTTGCCCGCCATGGCGACGCTGCGGGCCGCGAGGAAGCGGCGGTACGTCGGGTCGGCGAGCGCGCTGTCGGGCTTGGTCGTGCTCGACGCGGTCACAGGCTCGGCGGGGGCAGCAGGAGCAGGGACTCGGGGGTGGGTGGGGCGCCCGCGACCTCGCGCCACCGCGGCAACCCGTAGTAGGGGAAGGCCGCCGGGGCGTTGGGCACCAGTCCCCGCGCACACACCCGGACGACGCGCAGCGGGGTGAGCGCGACGTCAGGGGTGGTGAGGTCGCAGACGACGACCTCGTGACCGGCCGCGGCGAGGGCCGCGCGCAGCCCGGTCTCGGTGGCGGTGGGGAGCGCCTCGATGCCGACGGTGGTGCCGGGGGTGGTGAAGCGGGGGAGCAGGCGGCGCTGGACCTCCGGGTCGAGCCAGACCTGCGCCTGCGCACCGAGGTCGCGCACTCGAGAGCACTGCTCTCCGGCGACGGCGAGGTAGTCGCGGTCGGGGCGGTGGGGCAGGTAGAGCCCGCGCGAGAGGATGCCGGCCTCGATCGCCTCGAACACCCAGCCGTCGGCCTCGAGCAGGCCGAGGGTGAAGACCCAGCTGTGGATCGCCTCGAGCACGGCCTTGGTCGCGGTCTCGGTCGGGTCGAGCTTGGCCGAGAATCCGCCGGCCACGATGCCGGTCACCGGGTCGCGGACGACCGCGGCGACGACCGGCACGCCGAACCAGGCCGGCAGGGCGAGCAGGTGCACCTCGAGCCGGGAACCGGCCAGGTGGTCGGCCAGGCCGGGCACGCTGGCCGGGTCGATGCCGGTGGCGGGCAGGCCGAGGTGCCACCACAGCGAGAGCGCGTCGCGCTCGACGAGCTCAAGCAGCCCGCGGCGGGTGGCGTCGGCGACGTCCTGGCCGGTGGCGATGCCGGCGTAGTTGACGTGGTGCAGCCACGGGTCACCGCGCCGCGACCCGGTGCGCCAGTTGAGGTGCACCCACGACGCCGGCACCAGCACCGGCCCGTGGTCGCCCCGGCCCTCGACCCAGGCGATCTCGACGTCGTCGGTGAACCGGGCGAACGGGAAGCCCGCCCGCGCGTGCTGCCAGTCGGCGAAGAACGACAGGTCGTCGGGCCCGAGCAGGCGGTGCCCCTCGGCGGCCAGCTCGCGCGCGGTCGCGCGCCGCAGCCCGCCGGGCACGTAGTTGCCGCAGTAGCGCTCCACCGCCTCGCCGATCGCCGCGATCCGGGCGCCGGGCAGGTCGTCGAAGGTGGTGCCGAGCGAGACCCGGTCGCTGGGCCAGTTGCCGTGCACGCGCGCGTCGGCGACCTCGGCGGTGAGGCCGACGTAGGCCGGCGGTAGGCCCTCGACGCGGGGCACGGGGTGCAGGTCGAGGACGAGGCCCAGCTCGGGGTCGACGAGGGCGTCGACGGTCAGGTCGACGGTCGGGGGGTGCATGCGAGGAGCTCCAGGTGGTGGTCGGGGACGGGGGCGGCGGGGCTGGCGCGCCGGTGGGAGCGGGCGTAGCGCGGGAAGTCGTCGTGGGTCAGGCGCAGCGACAGGGCAGCGCTCTCGTGTGGGCCCACCGTGACCGGGCCGAGGGTGACGACCGGCCCGCGGGCGGCGCCGTGGGCCAGCTCCCGCCCGTCGTGGGAGAGCGACGCGCACCACTGGACGCCCGGGTCGCTCTCGGGGTCGAGCCGTGCGACCGCCAGCCGAGGGGTCGGCAGCATGGGGTCGAGCCCGGTGAGGGGGGAGCCGGCCAGCAGGGCGTCGAGCCAGTCGAGGATGCGCCGGGCCCGGTCCGCGCCGGCCAGGGAGTGGTCCCACGGGCCGAGCGCGAGCCGCGCCGGTCCGCCCCACGCCGCCCACAGGTCGACGGTGTCGTGGCCGAACCAGTCCCGGGTGCCGCCGAGGGCGAGCAGCGGGCAGGTCAGCGACCCGACCAGGGCGGCGCGCTCGGTGTCGTGACGGCGGGCGGTGACGACGTCGTGCCACGGGCGGCGTACGTCGTGGGCGAGCCACCAGCCCAGCCGCGACGCCAGCTGCAGCACGCCCCCGCGGGTGCGGGCGGTCTCGCCCAGGCCGAGCGCGGGCACCGCGGCGACCACGCCGTCAGGCGGCGCCACGGCGGCGGTGGCGAGAGCCGCGTGGGCGCCGTACGACGTGCCGAGCAGGACGACCGGGCCCTCGGCCCAGGAGCGCACCCAGGCCAGCAGGGCGGGACCGTCGTCCAGGAGGTGCTCACGGTAGGGGGCGAAGTCGCCCGGCGACTCGTGGCGCCCGCGCACGTCCTGGACGACGAGGGCGACGCCGCGCTCGGCCCAGCCGGCGGCCTCGGCGGCGTGCCCGGCGGCGCCGTAGGGCGTGCGGGC
>CALRVO020000554.1:0-3144 GCA_943371595.1 Sphingomonas paucimobilis | reverse complement strand
ACGCGTCCACCGACCGCCGACCACACCGGGGTCAGCAGCAGGGCCGGACCGACGAAGCAGACGAAGAGCACCGTCGCCGCGCCGTCGCGGTCGAGCACGTCACCGGCGAGGTAGTCGACGCCGGCTAGCATGCAGCCGGTGGCCAGGGCCTGCAGCACCCACGTGGTGAGCAGCAGCCGGAAGTCACGGGCCCCGGCGACGACGCGCAGCTGGTCGCGCAGCGAGCCCGCCCCGGGGGCGACCGTGCCGACGGGGGCGTCGCGGGTGCCGAGGTAGGCGCCGACCACCCCCACGAGGATGACCACGGCCATCGCCAGGCCCATCAGCCGGTAGCCCTCACGCCCGCCGACGGCGTCGCGGATCACCGGCGCCGTCGCACCCGCCAGCAGGATGGTGAACGCGAGGATCGCCACCCGCCACGTCATCAGCCGGGTGCGCTCGGCGTACCCCTGCGTCATCTCGGCCGGCATCGCCACGAACGGCACCTGGAAGAACGCGTAGGCCGACGCGCACGCCAGGAACACCACCAGCACGTAGGCCGTCTCGACCACCTGCGAGTCGAGGTCGGGCCCCGCGAAGAGCAGCGCGAACGTCACCGCCAGCGCGACCCCGGCGCGCAGCAACCAGGGCCGGCGCGGCCCGCGCGGGTCGACGGTGCGGTCGCTGATGCGCCCGGCCACGGGGTTGAGCAGCACGTCCCACGCCTTCGGCAGCACCACGACGAGCCCCGCCACGACGGCCGTGACCCCGAGGGTGTCGGTGAGGTAGGGCAGCAGCATCAGCCCCGGCACGGTCCCGAACGCCCCGGTCGCCACCGACCCCAGCCCGTAGCCCACCCGCACCCGCCGCGGCAGGACGGAGGTCTCCGGGAGGACCGACATCCCGCGAGGTTAGACCAGACGACGTCGACCCGTCGTCGATGTACGACGGGTCAGCGGTCCCGACGACGGTGACCCGTCGTACATGTACGACGGGTCAGCGGGCGAGGGAGCGGGAGGCCGCCGATCCGTGGCTGCGCCGGCCCGTGCCGATGGTCGGCGCGTCGGAGGAGGCGCGGGCGGTGGCGGACCCGTCGTCGGACCCGTCGTCGGGTCCGTCGGTCGACCACTGGTCGATCCACTCGTCCATCACGGTCCAGGTGGTGTCGCGCGCGGCGCGGCCGGTGAGCATGCCGAGGTGCCCGCCGGGGACGATCTCGAAGCGCACCTCGGGCGAGCCGCTCAGCAGCGGGACGACGGCCTTGACCGAGGCGACGGGGGCGATGCCGTCGTTGGCGCCGCCGAAGACCAGCACCGGCACGGTGATGTCGGCGAACGAGACCGTGCGGCCCTCGCCCTCGGCCTCGCCGGTGACGTCGCCGAGGTCGAAGGTGCCGGTGACCAGGGCGTTGCCGCGGACGAAGCGGTGGTAGAGCTGGCCGAAGGTGCGGCCGGGGTAGGCGATCATGCCGGCGGTGAACCGGTCGACGGCCTCCATCTGGGCGAGGAACTCGGTGTCGTCGTAGTGCGTCGCCTTGGCGACCGGCTTGGTCACCAGCTTCTGGAACGACGACAGCTGGAAGGCCCACTTGACCAGTGGCTTGGGTGCCCCGCCGAGGGCCTGGTAGCCCTTGGTGATCGGTCCACGGCCCCCGGCCCAGTTGAGCAGCGGGCGCAGGGGAGCGACCAGTGGCACGAGGCTGACGTCGACCGGGGACCCGACGACGGTCAGCGACGCGATCGGCAGGTCGGGGTCGGCGGCGGTGGCCAGCAGCGAGAAGATCCCGCCCAGGGACCACCCGATGACGTGCACCGGACGGCCACCGGCGTGGGCCGAGGCCTCACGGATCGCGGTCGGGACGACCTCGTCGATCCAGTGCTCCATGCCGAGGTTGCGGTCGCGGAAGGACACCTCGCCGTACTCCACGAGGTAGGTCGGACGCCCGGCGCGCACGAGGTGCTCGACCAGCGAGCACCCGCGGCGCAGGTCGTAGCAGATCGCCGGCGCGGCGAGCGGCGTGACGAGCAGGACCGGGTCGCCGACCTCCTGCACCTTGGCCTGCGGCCGGTAGTGGTAGACCTCGCGCAGCGTGCCCTCGTCGATCAGCGTGCGCGGCATGGGCCGCAGGTCGGCGAGGCCGCCGTAGAACACCTTGTGCGCGAAGTTGCTCGCGGCCGAGACCACCTGGTCGGGCTTGGGGATGAGGTCCACGATCGAAACGTACCCGCCCCGCGGTCCCGCAGAGCCGGTCGTTCAGAACCGGTCGTTCAGAACCGGAAGGCCAGGGCTCCCCGGATGTCGAGGTTGCCGTTGAGCAGGAACGTCGCCGCCCGCTTCGACGTCACCGAGGACCGGTGGGTCTCGACGGTCAGCACGACGAACTGGCCGACCGAGGTCGCCTTCCACGCCCCGGCGCTGTCGGCGAGGTACGACGTGGGCCGCAGCCGCCACGACTCCTCGGTGATCCTGTCGTTCTCGACGGCCCGGTCGGCGGCCTCGGGGTTGCGCATCGTGAGCACGAGGTGGGACAGCGCGAGCTTGCCGCCGAGGGCCCGGTAGGTCCACTCGGTGGCGTCGACGCAGCCGAGCCGGGTCAGGGCGCGGTCGTTCTCGGCCGGTCCGCAGCCGTCGTGGTCGGTGCCGTTCTGGAACTTCGCCTGCAGCTCGACGTCACCCATCCGGTAGTCCCAGTCGCGGGCGTACTCGCGGTAGCTCAGCGGCTTGCCGCTCAGCTCGGGCTCGGGGGCCGGCTCCGGGCTGGGAACCGGGTCGCGGTCGAACCCGTCGTCCGGGTCGAGGTCGTCCGACGGCGAGGGCTCGGACGGCGAGGGGGCGGACGGCGAGGGTTCGGTGGTCGGCGAGACGGGCTCGGCCGTCTCCGACTCCGGTGCGGTCGCCTCCGAGGTCGGCCCGGTCCTGGCGCTGGGGGGATCGTCGTCCCGCTGCTGCCAGACCACCACGCCGCCGATCGCACCGGCGATGACCAGCACGGCGACCACGACGAGCGTCACGACCAGGCCGGTGCGGTTCTTGCGCGGCGGCGGCCCCCAGGGCGGGGGAGCGGCGTACCCGTGCGGGGGACCGAAGGGGGGCCCGGACGGCGGCCCGGACGGGGGCCCGGACGGGGGCCCGGACGGCGGGTAGCCCGGGGGCGGACCCGCGGGC
>CALRVO020000553.1:0-3163 GCA_943371595.1 Sphingomonas paucimobilis | reverse complement strand
GAGGAGCTTCATCTCGACGCCGGGGATGGGGGTGCCGATCGAGCCGACCCGCACGTCCTCGCCGAACTTGGAGAAGCTGGCGACCGGCGAGGTCTCGGAGAGGCCGTAGCCCTCGAGGATCGTGACGCCGAACTTCTTCTCGAACGCCTTGTGCACCTCGACCGGCAGGGCCGAGCCGCCGGCCGCTGCCACCCGGAGGTTCTTGGCGATGGCGCTGACGTCGACGCCGTCCTCGAGCGCGCCGAGCAGGCCCCAGTACATCGTCGGCACACCGGCGAAGAAGGTGACCTCGTTGTCGAGCATCAGCTGGAGCGCCGCCTTGGCCTCGAAGCGCGGCAGCATCACGACGGTGCCACCGAAGGCGAAGGCACCGTTCTGGATGACCGTCTGGCCGAAGGAGTGGAAGAGCGGGAGCACGCACAGGTAGGTGTCGGGCGCGACACCCTCGGCGCCGGCGCCGAAGAGGTCCTTGCCGGCCAGGGCGTTGTCGCGCATGTTGCGGTGACGCAGCTCGGCGCCCTTGGGCTGGCCGGTGGTGCCGGAGGTGTAGAGGATGACGGCCGTGTCGTCCTCGTCGGTGGTGACGGTGTCGAACTGGGGCGACTGGTCCTTCGTCGCCTGGCCCAGGGTCTCGGTGCCCTCGACGGGGCTGTCGGCCGACGGGTCGGCGGTGATCATGAAGAAGTGCTCGCAGCTGTCGGTCTGCTCGAAGCCGGCGTGGCCCTCCTTGCCGATCGCGAGCTCGGGGGTGCCCTGGAAGCAGAAGTAGGCCTTCGCGTCGGAGTCGTCGAGGTGGTAGGCGACCTCACGACCCTTCAGCAGCACGTTGAGGGGTACGACGGTGCCCCCGGCCTTGAGGATGCCGAAGTAGACGATCGTGAAGTAGGGCAGGTTGGGGCAGCTCAGCGCGACCTTGTCACCTCGCTCGATGCCGCGCGAGGCGAGCAGGTTGGCCACCTGGTTGGCCGCGCCGTTGACCTGCGCGTAGGTGAGCCGGGTGTCCCCGAACACGAGGGCCTCGCGGTCGGGGTGCTCGGCGGTGGTGTCCTCGAGAAGGCTGGCCAGGTTGTAGTCCGTCACGCCGCACAACCTACTCAGACGTCGGTGACCGGGGCCACACCCTGTCTCGTGGACTGCGACGCCGGAGACTGGGGACGCGAGAGCGGTCCCGGCCACCAGAACCGGCGCCCCAGCAGGGCCACCAGCGCCGGGACCAGCACGCTGCGCACCAGGAGCGTGTCGAGCAGGACGCCGAACCCGACGATCACGCCGATCTGGGTAAGCACGATCAGCGGCAGCACCCCGAGGACCGTGAAGACCGACGCGAGCAGGATGCCGGCGCTGGTGATGACGCCGCCGGTGACCGCGAGCGCGACCCGGATCGCCTCGGCGGTGTCCTCGTCCTCGTGGGTGCCGGCCGTCTCGGCCTCCTCCTTGGCCCGGGTGGTCAGGAAGATGTTGTAGTCGACGCCCAGCGCCACCAGGAACAGGAACGACAGCAGCGGCACGCTCAGGTCGAGCGCGGGGAAGCCGAACCAGTGCGTGAAGGCCCACCAGCTCGCCCCGAGGCTGGCGACGTAGGTCGCCACCACCGTCAGCACCAGCACGACCGCGGCGACCACCGAGCGCAGCAGGGCCAGCAGCACCAGCAGGACCACGCCGAGGATCAGCGGCACGATCAGCTTCTGGTCGCGGTCGGCCGCATCGGCCGCGTCGAGCGCCTCCGCGTCCGGACCACCGACGAGGACCCCGTCGGCACCGTCGACGTCGCGGGCCGCCTCACGGATGTCCTCGACCACGGCGAAGGCGTCCTCGGACGCCGGCTCGGCCGTCAGCACGACGGACAGCACGGTGGAGCCGTCGGCCTCGCCGGCCGGCTCGACCCGCTGGACGCCGTCGATCCCACCCACGGCGTCGGCCACGGCGTCGCCGGCCCCGGTCGGGACGATGACCGTGGTGGGCTGGGACGAGCCTGCGGGGAAGTGCTCGGCCAGGACCTCCTGGCCGGTGACCGACTCGGGCGTGGCGCGGAACTGCTCGGTCTCGGAGAGCCCGACCTTGAGCCCGAGCACCGGGAGGGCCAGCGCCACGAGCACGACCACGCCCAGCACGGTGACAGCCACCGGGCGCGCGGTGACGGAGGTCCCGACGCGGGCCCACACCCCGGTCCGGGTCGGGTCGTCCTGCCCGACCCGCGGCACGAACGGCCAGAACAAGCCCCGCCCGAAGCAGGTCATCGCGGCGGGGAGCACGAGCAGGGCGTAGGCGACGGCCGTGACGATGCCGATGGCCCCGCCGAACCCGATGTTGCGGCTGGTCGGGTTGTCGGCCAGACCCAGGCACAGCAGCGCCAGCACGACCGTGCCCGAGCTGGCCAGGATCGCGGGCGCCGCGCCGTCGAGGGCGGCGCGCATGGCGTCGTAGCGGTCCTCGACGCGGCGCAGCTCCTCGCGGTAGCGCGCGATCAGCAGCAGCGCGTAGTTGGTGCCGGCCCCGAAGACCAGCACCGAGGTGATGCCGACCGACGCGCCGTCGGTCGAGAAGCCGAACAGCTGAGTGCCGATCGCGACCAGCTGGACCGCGACCTGGTCCGCCACACCCACGACGCTCAACGGGACCAGCCACAGCCACGGGCTGCGGTAGGTGAGCAGCAGGAGCAGCGCGACGACCGAGGCGGTCACGACGAGCAGGCGGACGTCGGCGCCGTCGAAGACCTTGGAGAGGTCGACGATGAAGGCCGGCCCGCCGGTGACCTGGGCCTCGAGCCCCTCGGGCGTGCCCTGGGTGGCAGCCTCACGGAGGTCCTCGACGACCGTGGTCAGGTCCTCCTCGGCGGTGTCGGTCGAGATCGGCACCCCGATGAACGCCGCCTCCCCGTCGTCGGAGAACACCGGGAAGGTCTGCTGGCCGGGTGCGGCGTACTCCTGCAGGGTGCGGGCCAGGTCGCCCACCGCGGCCCGGTCGGCCCCGGTGAGCGGCTCGCCCCCGCGGTCGAGGACGACGATCGCCGGGGTGAACTCGGCCGTCCCGAGCTGCTCCTGCAGGCGCGCGGCCTGGGCCGACTCGGAGTCGGTCGGCAGGTTGGCGGTGGAGTTGTCGGCGGACTCGGCCTCGATGCCCGCCCCCAGCAGGGCCCCGGAGAACAGGATGGCCACCACGACCA
>CALRVO020000552.1:0-3171 GCA_943371595.1 Sphingomonas paucimobilis | reverse complement strand
TGGGCCAGCCCAACGACGACTTCACGCAGTGGACGTTCGAGCTCAAGGACGGCATCAAGTACGAGGACGGCACCGACATCAAGTCGTCCGACATCGCCTACGCGGTGTCCTCCTCGCTCGACTGCGAGACGTTCACCGACTGCCCGTCCAACTACCTGCTGGGCGTGCTCAAGGGCTCCAACGACGTCAAGAAGGACGGCGACATCGCCTCGGGGATCGAGACCCCGGACGACAAGACGATCATCTTCAACTTCGACACCCCGTTCCCGGACATGTCGTTCTACGCGTTCTTCCCGCTGTTCAGCCCGATCCCGCCGGCTGTCGGCAAGAAGATCGGCGACTACCCGACCAACCTGGTCGCCTCGGGCCCCTACAAGGTCGAGCAGTTCACCCCGGCCAAGAGCCTCAAGCTCGTCCGCAACGAGTTCTGGGACCCGGCCACCGACCCGGCGCGCGCCGCCCTGCCGGACGCGTGGGAGTTCGACACCACCTACGCCGACGCCAAGACCGTCGACTCGGTGCTCCTGGCGAGCAAGGGTGACGGCGAGACGACCCTCGCCTACGACGACATCGACAGCTCCGACATCCCGACCTTCCGGGCCGAGGCCGCCGACCGCCTCATCACCGGCTCCACGCCGCTGACGCGCTGGCTCGCCCCCGACAACAAGAAGGTCCCGCTCGAGGTCCGTCAGGCCATCACCTGGGCCTACCCCTACGAGAAGGCCGCCAAGACGGCCGGTCTGATCGAGGGCGTCAACTACATCCCGACCACGACGCTCATGGCCCCGGGTGTCCCCGGCCGCAAGGACGTCAACGGGCTGCCCGACCACGAGGTCGGCCAGACCGACGCCGCCAAGGCCAAGCAGATCCTCACCGACGCCGGCAAGCTCGGCTTCGAGCTCAGCTGGCTCTACTCCACCGACGACCCGCTGTCGGTCAAGACGATGGAGGTCGTCAAGGCGGCCTACATCGAGGCCGGCTTCACCGCCAAGCCGTTCGCGACCACGACGACCGACTCGGCCGCCAAGCGCAGCGACCCGGCGACCCCGATCAACGTGCGCGTCGGCGGTTGGTTCTCCGACTGGCCCTCGGGCTACTCGTGGATCCCGCCGGTGTTCAGCCCTGCTGACACCTCGGTGAGCTGTGCGGAGCAGACCGGCGAGTCGTTCGGTGTCGTCAACTACGCCAACTTCTGCGACGACGGCATCAACGAGGAGATCGAGAAGGTCAAGGGTCTCCCGATCGAGGAGCAGCCCGACGCCTGGGCCGCCCTCGAGGAGAAGATCCAGACCGAGTTCTACCCGATCATCCCCACCTCCAACGGTGGCACGATCCAGGCCCACGGCACGCGGCTCGAGGGTGTCAACATCGACATCACCGGTGGCATGCCGACCTACAAGACCATCTGGGTCAACTGATCCCGAGCGTCAACCGCAGTCCCGTCTGACGGAGGGCGGGTCCGGAGCACGTCTCCGGGCCCGCCCTCCCCGGGCGAGCGGACGACACGCGTCCGGCACCACGGTTCTCAGGACCGCGTCCTCCGCTCCACCGCATCGGCATCCACCTCAGGAGTCTTCGGCACATGTTCGGCTTCATCTTGCGTCGGCTCATCGCGGCCGTGATCGTCCTGGTCATCACCTCGTTCCTCACCTTCGCGCTCTTCTACAAGGGTCCGAGCAACCCCGCCGCGGCCCTGTGCCAGGAGAACGGGCGTTGCACTCCCGCCAAGCAGGAGGCGATCGAGACGAGCATGGGTCTCAACGACGGGTTGATGACCAACTACGGGCGCTTCATGAAGGGCCTGGTGCAGGACCGCACCATCACCCAGGGTGCCGTCTACCAGTGCGACGCGCCCTGCCTCGGCATCTCGTTCAAGACCAAGACCGAGGTGACCGAGGACCTCAAGACCTACTACCCCGCGACCCTGTCGCTGGCCGTCGTGGGCGGTCTGCTCTACCTGCTGATCGGGGTGCCACTGGGGGTGATCGCCGCACGCTACCGGGGCACGTTCTTCGACAAGGCCCTGGTCGGCGGTGCCTTGATCATCGGCTCCATCCCCTACTACGTCTTCGCGCTGACCGCGTGGATCTTCCTGACCCTGCAGACCAGCATCTTCCCGCAGACGGGCTACACACCGATCAGTGAGAGCCCGACCCAGTGGGCGTCCGGGCTCCTCCTGCCGTGGATCGTCCTCGGCATCACCGGCGCACCGACCTACGCGCGCTACGCCCGTGGCCAGATGCTCGAGGCGATGGGCGAGGACTACATCCGCAGCGGCAAGGCCAAGGGGGTGACCCAGCGCAAGCTGCTGTTCAAGCACTCGCTGCGCGTGGCCATCGTCCCGATCGTGACCATCTTCGGCCTCGACTTCGCCGCGTTGCTGTCGGGCACCATCTTCACCGAGGCGATCTTCCGCATCGACGGCATCGGCCGGTGGACCCTCGAGTCGCTCGCCGCGCCGACCGACTTCCCCATCCTGACCGCCACCATCTTGATCTTCGCGGTCTTCGTCATTCTAGGAAACCTCGTGGTTGACCTGCTCTACGCCGTTCTCGACCCCCGGGTGAGGCTCACGTGACCACCACTGCCCCCGCGTCCGACGCACTCAAGAAGTCCGGGACGCCGCTGCTCGAGGTCACCGACCTCACCGTCCGGTTCCCGACCTACGACGGCCTGGTGCAGGCCGTGTCCGACCTCAGCTACACCGTCGAGGCCGGCACCACCCTCGGCATCGTCGGCGAGTCCGGGTCCGGCAAGTCGGTCTCGTCCATGGCCGTCCTGGGCCTGCACGACACCCGGTCGGCGCAGATCTCCGGCTCGATCAAGTTCAACGGCCGCGAGATCATCGGGATGTCGGAGTCCGAGATGCGCAAGATCCGCGGCAACGAGATCGCGATGGTCTTCCAGGACCCGTTGACCGCCCTGCACCCGTTCTACTCGATCGGCAAGCAGATCATCGAGGGCTACCGGATCCACAACAACGTCTCCAAGAAGGCCGCCCGGGCCCGCGCGGTCGAGATGCTCGACCTCGTCGGCATCCCGCAGCCGCAGACCCGGGTCGACGACTTCCCGCACCAGTTCTCCGGCGGCATGCGCCAGCGGGCCATGATCGCCATGTCGCTGGTCAACAACCCCGACCTGATCATCTGCGACGAGCCGACCACGGCGCTC
>CALRVO020000551.1:0-3173 GCA_943371595.1 Sphingomonas paucimobilis | reverse complement strand
GTGTCGAGGTTGAGCGCCAGACCGAGCGTGCCGTCCTCGAACTCGAGGAGCTCGTTGGCCATGCAGGAGGGCAGGCCGCTGACGCGGGCGATGCCGTCGGCCGTCTGGGCGACCGTGCCGACCTCTTCCTTCGACGCCGCGTCGGGCTTGTAGTCGGCGACGTACTTCTGCAGCGCGTCCCGGATGTCGTCCGGACGGATGGAGAGCTCCGTCATCGTTTCCTTCTCTCTTGGTTCGTACGTCGTGGGTGAGGCGTGGGATGGAGCTGGTGGAGCCGGTCGACCAGCGACCGAGGAGCGGTCAGCCGGCCAGGCGGCGGCGGGCGTCGTCGAGCCTGCTGACGACGGTGCCGTCGATGACGTCGTCGCCGATCTCGACCCGGATGCCGCCGAGGACGTCGGGGTCGACGACCAGGTTGAGGTGGACCGGGCGGCCGTACTGGGCCGACAGGACGTCGGTCAGGCGGCGCGTCTCGGCCTCGGTGAGCTCGCGGGCGACGCGGACCGTCGCCACTCCCTCACCGTGCACCTCGGCCACGGTCTTCTGGTAGGACGCCAGCGCCGAGGTGACGGTCCGGTAGCTGCCCGAGAGCGCCTGGACGGCCAGGGTCACCGTCGAGGGCAGGGTCTTGCCCTCGAGCAGGCCCGAGATCAGCGCCGCCTTGTCGGCGTCGCTGCGCGCCGGGTCGGACAGGGCGTCGCGCAGCTCGTGGTTGTCCTTGACCGCCCGCGCCCACGTGAACAGCTCATCGGCGAGGCGACCGGAGTCGTGGCCGGCGGCCTTGACCAGGGCGACCACGCTGAGGTGCTCGAGGGAGTCGGCCAGGTCACGGGTCGCGGTCCACCGGCGGCCGACCGCCGACGTCAGGACGGCGAGCGCGCCCTCGGCGACCTTGCCGCCGAAGACCTCGCCCACGAGTCCCTGCTTGGCCTCGACCGGGATCGAACCGTCGGTGGCGAAGCGCCGCAGCGCCCCCTCGGCGCGCAGGGTGGTCGCGACCGAGAACAGGTCGGCGGCCAGACGTGCGGTCGCGTCACCCGACCCCAGGTGGGAGTCGAGCTCGGCGGTGAGGGCAGCCAGCGCCTCGGCTGAGGCTCCGCGCAGGTCCATCGGTGTCCCCTTCTAGTTCTGACCGGGCGTGCCGGCCTCGAGGTCGGCCAGGAACCGCTCGACGACCCGGCTCTGGCGAGCGTCGTCGTCGAGGCTCTCGCCGACGATGCGGCCGGCGAGGGTCGTGGCGAGCGAGCCGACCTCGGCCCGCAGCGAGGTGACCGCCTGCTGGCGCTCGGCCTCGATCTGGGTCTTGCCGTGCTCGACGATGCGACCGGCCTCGGCCTGCGCCTGCTCGCGCATCTCGGCGATGATCACCGCACCCTGCTCGCGCGCCTCCTCGCGGATGCGCGCAGCCTCGTGGCGCGCGTCGGCCAGCTGCTTCTCGAGCTCGGCGAGCTTGGCGTCGGCCTCGGCCTGCTTGGTCTCGGCCGCGGCCAGGCCACCCTCGATCGCCTGGGTGCGCTCGGTGTAGGTCGCCTCGAAGTTGGGGACGACGAACTTCTTGATGGCGAAGAAGAGGATGCCGAAGACCACGAGCGAGAGGACGATCTCGACGAGGTGCGGGAGGAGCGGGTTGAGCTCCTCGCCCTCTCCGGCCGCCCGCACCACCAAGGGTGCGATCAGTGTGTGCATGCCAGGTCCTTCCGGTCCTACTGCTGCGGTGAGGTCAGAGGACGAAGGCGAGGGCGATACCGATGATCGCCAGCGCCTCAGCGAGCGCGAAGCCCAGGATGGCGATCGACTGCAGGCGGCTCTGGGCCTCCGGCTGGCGAGCGACACCGCTGATGTAGGCGGCGAAGATCAGACCGATGCCGATACCCGGACCGATGGCGGCCAGGCCGTAGCCGATCATGTTGAGGTTGCCGAGGTCGCCGAGCGTGCCTTCGATAGCCATGGGGAGGAACATCAGGTTTCCCTTTCGGTTGTGCTGCTAGGTGAAAATCGTGGGTTCGAGCGGGTGGAGCGGGTCGATCGGGTCAGTCAGGTCGTGCTGGTCGATCGGGTCAGTGCTCGTCTGCCAGGGCGCCCTGGATGTACATGGCGTTGAGCAGCACGAAGACGTAGGCCTGCAGGAACTGGATCAGCACCTCGAGCAGGGCCACGGCGATGAAGAGGACCCAGGCCAGGATGCCGACCGGGGCGTAGCCGAGTGGCTGGTGGACCAGGATGTACTCGCCACCGAGGGCGAAGAGGATGAGGAGCAGGTGGCCCGCGAACATGTTGGCGAACAGACGCAGGGCCAGCGTGACCGGCCGCACCAGGATGTTGGACATGAACTCGAGCGGGACCAGCAGCACCAGGATCGGGCCACCGACGCCGGACGGCACCGACTGGAGCTTGAAGTAGCCCACGAAGCCGTGCTTCTTGATGCCGACGGCGTTGTAGATCACCCAGCTCAGCAGCGCCAGGGAGTAGACCATCCCCGAGCGCGAGAACGTCGGGAACTGGATGAACGGGATGGTGGCCATGAAGTTGTTGACCAGCACGAAGAAGAACAGCGCGAAGAGGTAGGGCACGAAGCGCTGGAAGTCGTGGCTGCCGATGATGTCGCGGCCCAGCGAGTTGCGGACGAACCCGTAGGCCTCCTCGCCGACGTACTGCAGCTTGCCCGGCACCATGGCGCGCTTGCGCGAGGCGACGTAGAACACCACGAACACCAGGATCGCGGCGAGCACGAGCTGAAGCATCGGCTTGGTGACCCCGACGACCCAGGTCTGGCCGAACAGGTCGAAGGAGCCGAAGTCGCCCCCGATGGGGGGAAGGTCGAAGTCGGCCGGGCTCGGGGGGGTGAACTCCTCACCCTTGAGACCTGAGACGAGACTCATCTCGGGCACTCCTTCTCGTCTAGTTGGGGTCTGCGGGCGCCCGGAAACGGGCGAAGGTCTGGAAGAGCGCCAGGCCGGCGCCCAGCAGGATGCCGATGACGATCATGAAGCTGGTGCCCCACCATCGGTCGAGCAGCCAGCCGACGAACCCGTAGAGCAGGACGCCGGCCACGAGGTAGCCGAAGGCGAGCCACGGGTCGCCCCTGGGGGAGTCCCGCACACTGTCGTCCGACTGGCTCATCGCGTGCCGGACAATAGCAGCCGAGCAGGGTCATCGCTCACTCCCCTCGACCG
>CALRVO020000550.1:0-3187 GCA_943371595.1 Sphingomonas paucimobilis | reverse complement strand
GCTCGTCGGGGGTGCGGTAGACGTCCATGGGCCGATTCTGGCAGCACCCGTCGCCGGGTCGTCCGCCTCAGCGTGAGCCCGGACGCACGCTCAGGCGGACGACCCGGTGGACGACCCGGTGGGCGGACGCTCCGCGAGCGCCTTGAGGGTCAGCAGCTGCTTGCGCATCATCACCAGGTCACCCCAGGCCAGGGCGTCGGACGCCGGGCGGGGCCAGGTGGTGACCATCCGACACACCAACCGCGAGGCGTCGGCACCGACCGGCTCGGCGGCGTACGTGATCGAGGTGGTGCCGAGCAGCCGCCGGCCGCGCTCGCCGGTGACAGCGGTCCAGTGGTGGCCCTCCGCGAACCCGGTGAGCCGGAAGACGACGGCCATGGTCTGGCCGACCTCGAGCCGGTCGGCACCCGGGGTGAGCTCGCGGGGGCTCCGCCGGCCGAGGTTGTCGATCCAGTCGTAGGAGTAGGGCGCCACCGAGACCTGGCACAGCCAGCGCCACAGCACCGGCGCGGGCGCCGCCACCGGGACTGCGCGGGTCATCGGACGGCCGGTGACCACGTCGTCGGCCGGATAACGACGGGCGACCTCGGCCGGCGTCGCACCCCAGACCCAGGGCAGGGTCACTTCTTCTGCCTGCGGCTGCCGCCGTGCCAGTCCTCCTGGACGCCGACCGCGTCGGGGTCGACGCCGAACGACCGGAGCTGCGGCTGCTCGCGCAGGCTCCGCTTGAGCTCGGCGAAGCCCGGGAACGTCGCCAGGCCCACCACGTGGTCCCACAGCCGGCCGGCGTCCTCGTCGGAGGGCAACCGGCTGATGACGGGGCCGAAGAACGCCGCTCCGTCGGGCGGGGCGACGTGCAGGATCGGGGTGCCGACGTCCTTGCCGGTCAGGGCGAGCGCCTCGTCGGTCTCGGCCTGGACCTGCGCGTCGCGGTCGACGTCGTCGAGGTGGGCGGCCAGCGCGGTCGGCAGGCCGGCGTCGTCGAGCGCGGCGGCCACCAGGCCGTCGATGTCGGTGGCGCGGTAGTCGCCCGGAGCCACGTCGAAGATCCGGGACCCGACGGCCGGGTAGAGCCGACCGACCGCCTCGGGACCGTGGTCGTCGCGCACGTGGGCGAAGACCCGGAGCATCCGCAGGCCCGCCGTGTGGCCGGCCTCGTAGTCGGGCGGGAAGTGGGCGTCGTAGTCGACGTGGGCGTTGAGCAGCCGCAGCGAGATGAAGCGCCACTCGACGTCGTAGTCGCGCTGCGCCTGCACCGTCCGCACCCAGCGGCTGGTCAGCCAGGCGAACGGGCAGACCGGGTCGAACCAGAAGCGGACGTCAGGAGCTCGGTCGGGCACGTCAGATCCCCTCGGCCAGCTCGCGAGAGCGGTTGCGCGCGGCCTCCATCGCCGCCAGGAACGCGGCGCGGACCTTGTGGATCTCGAGCTCGCGCAGCGCCGAGGCGGTGGTGCCGCCGGGCGAGGTGACCTGCTCGCGCAGCACCGTCGGGTGGGTGCCGGTCTCGCGCAGCATCTTGGCCGAGCCCACGAGGGTCTGGATGACCAGCTCGCTGGCCGTCGACCGCGGCAGCCCGAGGTGGACGCCGGCCTCGATCATCGACTCGACGACGAAGAAGATGTAGGCCGGGCCCGAGCCGGAGATCGCGGTGACGGCGTCCTGCTGGCGCTCGGGGATCCGCACCACGCGCCCGACCGAGGCGAGCAGCGCCTCGGCCTCGGCGAGGTGGTCGTCGGAGCAGTGCGAGCCCGGCGAGATCGCCGCCATGCCCTCGTCGACCAGCGCGGGCGTGTTGGGCATGACGCGCACCACCGCGACGCCCTCGGGCACCCGGGACTCGATGAAGGCCGTCGTGATGCCCGCAGCCAGCGAGACCACGAGCTGGCCCGGACGCAGGACGCCTGAGATCTCGTCGAGCAGGTCGCCCATGTCCTGCGGCTTGACGACCAGCGCCAGCGTGTCGGCCTTGGCGGCCGCGTCGACGTTGGAGACCACCGCCACGCCGTACCGCTCCTCGAGCTCGCGGGCGCGCTCGGCGCGCTTCTCGCCGACCAGGAGGCGGTCGACCCGCCGGCCCGCCCGGACCAGGCCGGACAGCAAGGTCTCGCCCATCACGCCGGCGCCGATGATCGCGGTCTGCTGCTCGCTGCTCATGCGAGCAACCTACTTCTTCGAGATCAGCGACCTCAGGAAGAAGGTGAGGTTCTGCGGACGCTCGGCGAGGCGGCGCATGAGGTAGCCGTACCACTCGTGGCCGTAGGGGACGTAGACGCGCACGGTCTCACCGGCCGCGGCCAGCCGACGCTGCTCGTCGGGGCGGATGCCGTAGAGCATCTGGAACTCGTAGGTGCCCGGCGAGCGGCCGTAGCGACTCGCGAGCGACCCGGCGATCGAGACCATCCGTGGGTCGTGGGTCGCGATCATCGGGTAGCCCGCGCCGCTGAGCAGCGCCTTGAGGCAGCGCACGTAGGACTTGTCGACCTCGAGCTTGTCCTGGAAGGCCACGTCGTCGGGCTCGTGGTAGGCGCCCTTGCACAGCCGCACCCGCGACCCCTCGTAGGCGAGCGCGCGGCAGTCGGCCTCGGTGCGGTGCAGGTAGGCCTGGAGCACCGCGCCGGTCTCGGGGAAGTCCTTGCGCAGGTCGCGCAGCACCGCGAGGGTGCGGTCGGTCGTGGTGTGGTCCTCCATGTCGAGGGTCACGGTGGTGCCGGCGTTGCGGGCCGCGCGGCAGATGGTGCGGGCGTTCTCGAGGGCGACCTTGTCACCGACGTCGGGCAGCGCCTGGCCGATCGCGGACAGCTTGACCGAGACCTCCGCGTGGCGGGAGAGCCCCCGGTCGGCGAGGTCCTTGAGCAGCTCGACGTAGGCCGCCACCGTGGCGTCGGCCTGCTCGACGTCGAGGGTGTCCTCGCCGAGGAAGTCGAGCGTCACGGCCAGTCCGTCGGCCACCAGGCGGCCGGTCGCGTCGACCGCGGCGCTCGTGGTCTCACCAGGGACGTAGCCGGTCACGATGCCCGAGGTGACGGGCAGGGTGGTGACGAGCTTCTTGACGCCTCCGCTGCGCGAGAGCAGCAGGATCGGCTGGCGGAGCAGGGACATGGGATCCAGGTTACGTCCGCGGCGTCGCGCGCCGGTCGCCCCGGTGGCGCGTGCGGGCGTCGCGGCCCCCGACCCCGGGTGTACGCCG
>CALRVO020000549.1:0-3194 GCA_943371595.1 Sphingomonas paucimobilis | reverse complement strand
CCGCCGACGGGCTCAACCGGGCCGTCGGGCCGCTCAGCGACCTGGTCGGCCGGCTCCCGGGCGGGCGCCGGCGTACCGCCGCACTGTCGTGAAGGACGCCGACCCCACCGCACCCGACTCACGCCACCACCCGCCGCTGCCGGCGTCGGTCCGCTCGCAGCGCAGCGACGTCGACGAGGCCGCGTCGCGCCGCGCCAACGGCCCCGACTGGGACGCCTACGCCGACGAGTACCAGGCCACCCACGGCGCGTTCCTCGGCGACGTCGGCTTCGTGTGGGGCCCCGAGGGGCTGACCGAGGCCTCGGCCGGGGTGCTGGGCCCGCTCGCCGACCGTGACGTGCTCGAGGTCGGCTCCGGCGCGGGCCAGTGCTCGCGCTGGGTCCGCGCACAGGGCGGCCGCGCTGTGGGCCTGGACCTGTCGTGGCGCCAGCTGCAGCACTCACGCCGCATCGACGACGAGACCGGGGTCGTCGTGCCGTCGGTGCTCGGCACCGCGACCCACCTGCCCTTCGCCGACGGCTCCTTCGACGTGGTCTTCTGCAGCTTCGGGGCGCTGCAGTTCGTGCACGACATCGAGCTTGCCGTCGCCGAGGCCGCGCGGGTGCTGCGGCCCGGCGGCCGGTTCGCGTTCTCGATCACCCACCCGACGCGGTGGATTTTCCCCGACGACCCGGGCCCGGCCGGGCTGACCGCCAGCCAGTCCTACTGGGACCGCACGCCCTACGTCGAGGTCGACGACGACACCGGACGCGTCACCTACGTCGAGCACCACCGCACCCTCGGCGACTGGGTCGGGCTGCTGGCCGGGGCGGGCTTCGTCATCTCGGCGCTCCTGGAGCCGGAGTGGCCCGAGGGCCACGACCGTGTGTGGGGCGGGTGGTCCGCGGAGCGTGGCCGGTGGACCCCCGGCACCGCGATCTTCGCCGCAGACCGGCCGACGGCCTAGGGTCGGCGCGTGGACGAGGACGAGATCCGCAAGTCGGCCGCGCTCGAGCAGCGCCACTGGTGGTACGCCGAGCGGCGCGCCCTGGTGCGCCGGCTCGTGTCGCCCTTGACTCCCGGGCGCGCCCTCGACGTCGGGTGCGGCGGCGGCGGCAACACCGGGGTGCTGCGCGACCTGGGCTGGTCGGTGACCGGGCTGGAGTACTCCCCCGCCGCGGCCGGCCTGGCGCGCTCGCGCGGGCTCGACGTCGTGCGCGGCGACGCCCGACGACTGCCCGTGCGCAGCGCCTCGATGGACCTGGTGATGTCGACCGACATGTGGGAGCACATCGACGACCACGAGGCCGTCGCCGCCGAGACCTTCCGCGTGCTGCGCCCCGGCGGCCGGGCCCTCGTCGCCGTGCCCTGCAGCATGTCGCTGTGGAGCGGCCACGACGTGGCGCTCGGCCACGTGCGTCGCTACGAGCGCGACTCGCTGGTCGAGGTCATCGAGGGCGCCGGCCTCGAGGTCGTCGACGTCCGCTCCTGGAACGTCCTGCTGCGGCCCGTCGTACGGATGCGGCGGCGGCGCAAGGTCACCAGCGAGAGCGAGATGGAGGAGGTGCACCCCGTGCTCAACGCCGGGCTGCGCGCCGCCGTCATGACCGAGCGGGTGCTGCCGCTCGACCGCCTGCCCGGGGTCTCGCTGGTCGCGCGCGCCGTCAAGCCCGGGTGACATCGTGATCGCCGACCCGTCGATCGCCTGGCGGATCCTGCTCACCGCCGAGGTCGACGAGCCCCCCGACGCCGCCGCGCTGCGTCGGGCCCTGGCCGCGTCGTACGCCGCGCAGGGCTGGCCCGGCTCAGGCCTGGTCGTCGACGACGCCGTCGACCTGCCCGCGCTGCGCGGGCGCCTGGGCCGGCTCGCCACGCCCGTGGTCGCGCTCGGGGTGACGGGCCGCCACGTCGTCGTCGCGGCCGACCACGCCGCGGTCGACGGGCTCGGTCTGCTGTCGGTGCTCGCGGCGGTCACCGGGTCCCCCGTCGGGTCGTCGGCCCGCGGGGTCGGCGACCGACCGGACGCGGCGGGCCCCGCCCGCACCGTCGTACGACGCCTCGGCGAGGTCGCGCTCGCCCCGCCCGCCCGGGTGCGCGGGGCCGGCGGGGACGCGTCGGCCGACCACGACACCTACGTCGCGAGGTCGGTGGTCGGCTCCCCGCGCACCGCCGACCTGGTCATCGCGGGCGTGCGCGCCCTCGGGGCCGTGGGGGTGTCGCGGCGGGTCGCGGTGGCCGTCGGCGTGGCCCGCACCGTCGAGGCGGGTCGGATCGCCGACCACAGCGCCCTGCTCCGGCTGCGCGACGCCGAGCGGCTCACGCGCGAGGAGGTCGTCGCCCTCCTGCGCACGGCACCCACGCAGGCCGCTCCCTCCGGCGGCGGTGCCGCGGGTGGGCTGGTCCGGCTGGGGCTGCGCGTGCTCGCGCCCCGGCTCGGCTCGACCTTCGCGCCACTGCGCCACGGCGCCGGCTCGTTCCTCAACCTCGCGGTGATCGCGTGGCTGCTGCGCACCACCCCCGCCGGCCGCACCGCCACCGTGCCCGCCCGGGTGGCCCTGCCGGCCGCGGCTGCCCTGCCGGCCGTGGCGACCCTGCCGGCCCTGCCCGCCGGTTCAGCGCCGGCGGCGGCCCCTGCCCTCCTGGTCGCGGTCGAGGCCTGAGATGTCGTCGACCCCGCCCACCTCCTCGCGGCTCGCCGGCGCGCGTGTCGTGGTCGTCAACTGGCGCGACCTCGACCACTCGCTCGCCGGGGGCTCCGAGCACTACGCCTGGCAGCTGGCCCTGGGCCTGCGCGAGGCCGGGGCGCAGGTCGACTTCGTCACCGCGCGCGAGCGGGGGATGCGCCGACGCGACGAGCGCGACGGCATCGCCGTCCACCGCGGCGGCGGCGTCCTGACCTTCTACCTCTTCGCCGCGTGGTCGTTGCTGCGGCGCCGGCGCTCCGTCGACCTGGTGGTCGACCCGTCGTGCGGCATCCCGACGTTCTCGCCGCTGTTCGTGCGCCGGTCGACCCCGGTGGTCCTGGTGATGCACCACGTCCACCAGGAGCAGTTCGCGACCTACTTCCCGGCCCCGGTCGCGCGGTTCGGGCAGTGGCTCGAGAAGGTCGCGATGCCGCGCGTCTACCGGCGCGCCCGGGTCGTGGCCGTGTCGGGCTCCACGCACGACGAGATGGTCCGCACGCTGGGGTGGACCACCCCGGTCGGGCTGCTCGA
>CALRVO020000548.1:0-3194 GCA_943371595.1 Sphingomonas paucimobilis | reverse complement strand
ACCCGACCCCGTCCCGCAGGCCGAGCTGATGCGCACCCTGCGGCGCGCCTGGGGGCGTCGCCCCGCGCTCCCGGCCACCAGGGCGATGGCCGGGCTCGGCGCGTGGGCCCTGCGCTCCGACCCCGAGCTGCTGCTCAAGAGCCGTCGCGTGGTGCCCGGGCGGTTGCTCGACGCCGGGTTCGTCTTCGAGCACCCGACCTGGGCGGACGCGGCCGCGGACCTGGTCGCCCGGGTGCGCTCCACCCGCTGAGTAGCCTCGGGGACATGACCGTGACCCCCTCCGCCACCGTGCCGGTCGCCCTCACCCACCGCTTCGCCGACGACCTCCCCGAGCTCGCGCTCGACTGGCAGGCCGACGCCGCGCCGGCCCCCCGGCTGCTCGTGCTCAACCAGCCGCTGGCCGTCGAGCTGGGCCTCGACCCCGAGTGGCTGCGCAGCGACGAGGGCGTGCGCTTCCTGGTCGGCAACCTGCTGCCCGAGGGCGCGCGGCCGGTCGCGCAGGCCTACGCCGGCCACCAGTTCGGCGGCTACTCACCCCGCCTCGGCGACGGTCGGGCGCTGCTGCTCGGCGAGCTCACCGACCCCGGCGGCCGCCAGCACGACCTGCACCTCAAGGGCTCGGGCCGCACCCCCTTCGCCCGCGGCGGCGACGGCCTGGCGGTCGTCGGGCCGATGCTGCGCGAGTACGTCGTCAGCGAGGCCATGCACGCCCTCGGCATCCCCACCACCCGCGCGCTGGCCGTCGTCGCGACCGGGCGCACCGTGCAGCGCGAGACGCCCATGCCGGGGGCCGTGCTGACCCGCGTGGCGGCCAGCCACCTGCGCGTCGGGTCGTTCCAGTACGCACGCGCCCTCGCCCAGGAGTCGCGCGACGCCGGGCTCCTGGAGCGCCTGGTCGACCACGCGACCGCCCGCCACCACCCGGACGCCGCCGGCGCCGACACCCCCGCCCTCGCCCTCTTCGAGGCGGTCGTGACCGCCCAGGCCGCCCTGGTCGCGCGGTGGATGCTGGTCGGCTTCGTCCACGGCGTGATGAACACCGACAACATGACGATCTCGGGCGAGACCATCGACTACGGTCCGTGCGCGTTCCTCGAGGCGTTCGACCCCACGACCACGTTCAGCTCGATCGACGAGGGCGGGCGCTACGCCTACGGGAACCAGCCCCAGGTCGCCGAGTGGAACCTCGCCCGCCTCGCCGAGGCCCTGCTCCCCCTCCTGCACGACGACGAGGCCGAGGCGATCGCGATCGCCACGGCCGCGCTACGCGACTTCCGCCCGCAGTACGCCGCGGCGTGGGACGCCGGGTGGCGCGCCAAGCTGGGCCTGGCGACCGCGACGGACGGCACCGAGGGCGTCGTCACCGGCTTCCTCGAGATCCTCCAGACCGACCACCCCGACCTCACCTCGTTCCTCACCCGGCTGCGCGAGGGCACCGCGCGCGACCACGTGCTCGACGTCGCGGCGTACGACGCCTGGCACACGCGCTGGCAGGCCCTGGAGCCCGACCTCGACCTGATGGCCCGCACCAACCCGGTGCGCATCGCGCGCAACCACCTCGTCGAGGAGACCCTGGCCGCGGCCACCGACGGCGACCTCGACACGCTCGCCCCGCTGCTCGCCGCCGTCAGCACGCCGTACGGCCACGTGGCGGGCTGGGAGAGGTATGCCGAGGCGGCTCCTGTCACGTTCGGTCAATACACCACATTTTGCGGAACGTGATGCCCTAGGGGGCATCTATCTAGGGGAAAATCGACGTACCCTGGCGCCATACTCGGTATGCACGATGCACAACACTCTGGGGGGAGTTCTCGGTGACCACCCGCTCGCTCGACGGCGCCACGGACGTCCTGGTCAACGTCCTCGACGAGCTGTCGAACGCCACGACCCTGTCCGACGTGACCGACCTGGTCACCGGCGCGGTGCGTGCCGCTCTCGGCTGCGACGGCGCGACGTTCGTCCTGCGCGAGGACGGCCTGTGCCACTACGTCGACGAGGACGCGATCAGCCCGCTGTGGGCCGGGTACCGCTTCCCGGTCGAGTCCTGCCTGAGCGGCTGGGCCATGATCCACCGGCAGACGGTGGTGGTCCCCGACATCTACTCCGACGACCGGGTCCCCCACGACGCCTACCGCACGACGTTCGTGCGTGGTCTCGTGCTGGTCCCGATCCGCGGGATCGAGCCGATCGGCGCGCTGGGTGCCTACTGGAGCCGGAGCCACGAGGCCGACGCCGAGCAGGTGCGGCTGCTGGGGCTGATCGCCAAGACCGCGGCGGTCGCCCTCGAGAACCTCGAGCTGCGCGGCGCCCTGGTGCGCCGCAGCACCGAGCGTGACGAGCTGGCCCGTCGTACCGATGAGCTCGAGGCCGCCATCCACACCGTCGCCCACGACCTGCGCAGCCCGCTGGCCGCCATGCTCGGCTACGCCGAGCTCCTCGACGACGTCGTCGCCGAGGCCTGCGCCCCGTCCACGCCCGGCGGCCCGGGCGAGGCCGGCGAGGCGGGTACCGCCGGCGAGGTGGCCCGCGTCTTCACCCACACGATCCTCGACTCCGGACGCCGGATGGCCGAGCAGATCGACGTCATGCTGGGGCTCTACCAGATCACCAGCCAGCCGCTGCGGCCCGCGCTGGTCGACCTGAGCCAGGTCGCCCACCAGGTGGCCGACCAGATCGGCCTGCACACCGGCGACCGGCGCATCGAGATCCGCATCGAGGAGGGGCTCGAGGTGCTCGCCGACCCGGTCCTGGCCCACCTCATGCTCGACAACCTCCTCGGCAACGCCGTCAAGTACACCGGCAAGAAGCCCGCCGCCCACATCGAGCTGGCCAGCGTCGAGGGTGACCCGATGGCCCTGACGCGCCTCGGCGTGCCCCACCCGTTCCGCACCTTCGTGGTGCGCGACAACGGCGACGGGTTCGCCTCCGAGGAGGCCGGTCGGCTCTTCCAGCCGATGACCCGGCTCCACACCGCCGACGAGTTCCCGGGCACCGGCCTGGGTCTGGCCTCGGTCGCGCGCATCGTCGAGATGCACGGCGGCCAGGTGCGCGCCGAGGGAGAGAAGTCGGTCGGCGCGTCGTTCTACTTCTCGCTGCCCACGGCCGTCTGACGCGGGCCCGGGCGCTCGAGGAGCACGATCACCTCGTAGTGCCCGGTGTGGGCGAACATGTCGAGGACGCGCGCCTCCCGCGCC
>CALRVO020000547.1:0-3198 GCA_943371595.1 Sphingomonas paucimobilis | reverse complement strand
GCTGGCCGGGCTCGACGTCGCCGGCTACGCCCGCACCCGCAGCACCGTGCTGCCCGAGTCGCGCCAGGGGGCGACCCGGATGTCGCCCTACGTGCGCCACGGCCTGGTCACCCTCCCCGAGCTCTGGGACGCCGTCGCCGGCGCGCCCTCCCGCGACGTCGCGAAGTACCGCGACGAGCTGCTCTGGCAGGAGTACGCCCGCCACCTCTACGCCCGCATCGGCCGCGACCTGGGGTGGTCGGTGCGCCGCGAGCAGCCGCGCCCGACCCCGTGGGAGGAGCCGCTGCGTCGCGACATGGCGTGCAACGACTTCATGGTGCGCTCGCTGACCGAGGACGGCTGGCTGGTCAACCAGACCCGCATGTGGCTGGCCTCGCAGTGGTCGGTGCGCGGGGGCGGGGAGTGGCGGGCCGGCGAGGACGCGATGTTCGCCCACCTGCTCGACGGCTCGCGCGCCGCCAACCGGCTGGGCTGGCAGTGGACCATCGGCACCGGCAGCGGCAAGCCCTACGGCTTCAGCCGCTGGCAGGTCGAGAAGCGCGCGCCCGCTCTCTGCACGGGGTGCGAGCTCCGCCACGCGTGCCCGATCGACGGCTGGCCCGAGGCCGAGGTCGGCCCGCCCGTCGCCGACGGACCTGACCTCGGCAAGGGGCCCGTGCCCGGCGGCCCCGACGCCGTCGAGGGTGACGGGGGCGAGGTCGTCTGGCTCACCGCGGAGTCCCTCGGCACCGCCGACCCGGCGCTGGCCGCCGCCCCCGACCGGCCCGCGGTGTTTGTCTTCGACGAGGCCTTGCTGCGTGGTCTGCGGCTGAGCGGCAAGCGGCTGGTCTTCCTGGCCGAGTGCCTGGGCGACCTCGCGGCGACCCGCCCGCTCGACGTACGCCGGGGCGACGTCGTCGACGAGCTCGCCGGGCGACCCCTCGCGACGACCTACGCGCCGGTGCCGGGGTGGGCGACGCGCGCGGCGCGCCTCGACGTGGTCGAGACGCACCCGTGGCCGTGGCTGGTGCGGCCCCGGCCCGCCGCGGTGCAGTCGTTCAGTGCGTGGCGGCGGTCGTCGGGACGCTGACGCGCACCTCGACCTCGTGGGCCAGCATCACGGCCTGACCGCTGACGGGGTCCATGTGGGCGGCGCCGCCCGGCACGACGTCGTTGACGTTGACGCCGGGCAGGGCGCGGGCGCGGCGCGCGCCCGAGGTGGCGTGGCCCCAGCCGTGGGGCACGACCACGACCCCGCGGGCGACGTCGGTGGTCAGCGACACCGGCAACGTCACCCGACCGGTCGGGCTGCTCACCTCGACCTCGTCACCGTCGGCGATGCCGCGCTCGGCGGCGTCGTCGGGGTGGAGCAGGGCGGTGTTGCCGTCGGGCTGGGAGATGTGGTCGTTGTTGTGCATCCACGAGTTGTGCGAGCGCCGGTCTCGACGGCCGACCAGGCGAAGCACACCGGGGCGGGCGAGGTCGGCCTCTGCCGCCTCGAGACGGGCCAGGTCGGCCACCAGGTCGGCCGGGGCCAGGTCGACCAGCCCGTCGGGCGTCGCGACCCGCTTGCCCAGGAACGACCCGGGCTCGGTCGCCGGCAGCAGGACGCCCTCGGGTCGGCGCTTGAGCTCTCGCAGCGTCGTACGGCGGCCCCAGCGCAGGAGCACCGCCACCAGCTGGTCGGCGCCGACCTGCGGCGAGCGCGGCAGGCGCTGCAGCAGGCGGTTGAGGCGGGGCAGGGCGTGGGCCGCGGTCGTGCCCCACGGGCTGACGCCGGTGGCGAGGGCCAGGTCGGAGAAGATCTGCCACTCCGTGCGCCGCTGCGCGAGGGGCGCGACCACGGGCGGGGTCCACTGGGCGTGCGGCACCAGCTGCAGCGACTGGTGCGAGGCGGGGAAGTCGCTGCGCTCGAGCATGTCGGTGGCCGGCAGCACGTAGTCGGCGTGAGCGGCGGTCTCGTTGCGGTAGAGGTCGACGCTGACCAGCAGGTCGAGCCGCGGCAGGGCCTCGCGCAGGTCGCTGCCCGGCACGGAGTGCACCGGGTTGCCGGCGGTCACGAAGAGCGCGCGGACCCGGTCGGGGTGGTCGGTGGTGATCTCGCCGGCCAGCGCCGCGACGGGGAAGGCCCCGGCGACGCGGTGCCAGCGGCCGTCGGTCGTGCGGTGCTCGTCGAAGCGGCCGAGCCCCAGCACCGCCGAGAGTCGCAGCGTGTCGAAGGCGCCGTGCGGCACGAGCAGCCCGCCGCGCCGGTCGAGGTTGCCGGTGAGCAGGTTGAGGCCCTGGATCAGCCACGTCGCGATGGACCCGAAGGGGCCCATGTTGACGCCGGTGGAGCAGTAGAGCGCGGCACCCCCTCGCGCGCTGGCAGCGGCGTACGCCGTGGCGAGCTCGCGGATCGTCGCGGCCGGCACGCCGGTCACGGCCTCCGCGCGCTCGGGGGTCCAGGGCGCGGCGGCGGCGACCAGCTCGTCGACGCCGCGGGCGACGGCACGGGCCGGGGCGAGGTCGAGGGACTGCTCGTGGGTCAGCACGTGCAGCATCGCGGCGAGGAGGTAGGCGTCGGTGCCCGGGCGGATCGGGAGGTGCTCGCCGACGCGGCGCGCGGTCTCGGTGCGGCGCGGGTCGACGATGACGACCCGCCCGCCGCGGGCCTCGATACGCTGCAGGACGCCGGCGGCGTCGGCGACGGTGAGCACCGACATCTGGCTGACCAGCGGGTTGGAGCCCAGGCAGACGAACATCTCGACGTGGTCGAGGTCGGGCACCGGCTGGACCAGCGACAGGCCGTACATCTCGGTGGCCACGTGGAACTTGGTGTTGACGTCGATGGAGTGCGACGCGAAGACGTTGGGGGAGCCGAGCGCCTCGACGTAGGCCGCCGACATGAGCGTGGCCTGCAGGGAGAAGAACGTCGGGTTGCCCTGGTAGATCGCGACCGAGCGAGGCCCGTGCGCGTCGACGAGCCCACGGACGCGAGCACCGATCTCGGCGGTCGCCTGCTCCCAGGAGATGGGCACCAGCTCGCCGTCGACGCGCTTGAGCGGGGTGTCGAGGCGGTCGTCGTCGTGGTGCAGGGCGCCGAGCCCGAGGCCCTTGACGCAGCAGTAGCCCTTCGACACCGGGTGGTCGCGGTCGGGGCGGACCTTGAGCACGGTGTCGTCGGCGGCCACGTCGACGACCAGGCCGCAGTGCACCTCGCAGATGCGGCAGAAGGTG
>CALRVO020000546.1:0-3218 GCA_943371595.1 Sphingomonas paucimobilis | reverse complement strand
GGGCTGTTCCTCGCCGTCGTCGCCCTGACGGTCTACATCACGCTGCGCGCCAGCAAGTCGACCTCGGGCACCAGCGACTTCTTCGCCGGCGGTCGGTCGTTCTCCCCGATCCAGAACGGCATGGCGATCGGCGGCGACTACATGTCGGCGGCGTCGTTCCTCGGGATCTCCGGCGCCATCGCGCTGTCCGGCTACGACGGGTTCCTCTACTCGATCGGGTTCCTGGTCGCCTGGCTCGTCGCGCTGCTGCTGGTGGCCGAGATGCTGCGCAACTCGGGCAAGTTCACGATGGCCGACCAGCTGGCCTACCGGATGAAGCAGCGACCGGTCCGTACGGCGGCCGCCGGGTCGACGGTGGTCGTGTCGATCTTCTACCTGCTCGCCCAGATGGTCGGCGCCGGCACGCTCGTGGCGCTGCTGCTCGACATCGAGACGACCAACACCCTCGCGATCAGCGCCGTCATCGTCGGTGTCGGTGCGCTGATGGTCTTCTACGTGACCGTCGGCGGCATGAAGGGCACCACCTGGGTCCAGATCGTCAAGGCCGTGCTGCTGATGGCCGGCTCGGCGCTGATCGTGTTCCTGGTGCTCGCCAAGTTCGACTTCAACCTCAGCGAGCTGCTCGGCGCCGCGGCGCAGCAGTCGGGCAAGGAGGGCTTCCTCGACCCCGGCATCAAGTACGGCATCAGCGAGACCACCAAGATCGACTTCGTCAGCCTCGGCCTCGCGCTGGTGCTCGGCACGGCCGGCCTGCCGCACATCCTGGTCCGCTTCTACACCGTCCCGACCGCCAAGGACGCCCGCAAGTCGGTGCTGTGGGCGATCGGCATCATCGGCGTGTTCTACCTGTTCACCCTGGTCCTCGGCTTCGGTGCCGCGGCCCTGCTCGACACCGGCCCGGACAGCGCGACCGCGATCAGCAAGGGCAACCAGGCCTCGCCGCTGCTCGCGCAGGAGGTCGGCGGAGGCGCCGGCTCCACGGGCGGCGCGATCATGATCGCCCTCATCTCGGCGGTCGCCTTCGCCACCATCCTCGCGGTGGTCGCCGGGCTGGTGCTGACGTCGTCCACCTCGGTGGCCCACGACATCTACAACAGCGTGATCCGCAAGGGGAAGGCCACCGAGGAGGAGGAGATCCGGATGACGCGGTTCGCCGCCGCCGGCATCGGTGTCGTCGCGATCGCCCTCGCCATCCCGGCGCGCAACCTCAACATCGCCTTCCTGGTGGCCCTGGCGTTCGCCGTGGCGGCGTCGGCCAACCTGCCGGCGCTGGTCTACAACCTGTTCTGGAAGCGCTTCAACACCCGCGGCGCTCTCTGGAGCATCTACGGCGGCCTGACCTCGTGCATCGCCCTGGTGATCTTCTCCCCGGTCGTCTCGGGCAAGGGCGAGATCAAGGGCGTCAACCAGTCGCTGCTGCCGACCAGCATCGACATCTCCTGGTTCCCGCTGGAGAACCCCGGGATCGTCTCGATCCCGCTGGGCTTCTTCCTCGGGTGGCTCGGCACGGTCACCAGCAAGGAGACCGCGTCGGAGGAGCGCTACACCGAGCTCGAGGTCCGCGCCCTGACGGGCGCCGGCGCCGAGAAGGCCACGGTGCACTGAGCCACCGCACCACCCGCACCACCCACCGTGTTGCACGGCCGGCCCGTCGTCCTCCGGGGCGACGGGCCGGCCCAACGCGGGCGCAACCCGACCTCGTTAGTGTGACGAGCGTCGCCATCCCCACACGCACGTAGCCCGCACCGTCGCAGGAGACCAGGAGCCACCGTGAGCGAAGAGACCCAGCCCGAGGCCATGCTGTCCAACCTCCTCCAGGAGGACCGCACCTTCCCGCCCCCGACCGAGCTGGCCGAGCACGCCAACCTCACGGCCGAGGCCTACGAGCGTGCCGACGCCGACGTCGAGGCCTTCTGGGCCGAGCAGGCCGAGCGGCTCTCGTGGGCGCAGAAGTGGGACCGGGTGCTCGACTGGGACAACCCGCCCTTCGCCAAGTGGTTCGTCGGCGGCACCCTCAACGCGGCGTACAACTGCGTCGACCGCCACGTCGAGGAGGGTCGCGGCGACAAGGTCGCGATCCACTTCGTCGGAGAGCCGGTCGACGGCGACCCGGCCAACAAGCGCTCGATCACCTACGCCGAGCTCAAGGACCTCGTCTGCCAGGCGGCCAACGCGCTGACCGACCTGGGGGTGCAGAAGGGCGACCGGGTCGCGATCTACATGCCGATGATCCCCGAGGCGGTCGTCGCGATGCTGGCGTGCGCGCGCATCGGCGCCCCGCACACGGTGGTGTTCGGCGGCTTCTCCTCCGACGCCCTCGCCTCCCGCCTCGAGGACTGCCAGGCCAAGGTCGTGGTCACCTCCGACGGCGGCTACCGCCGTGGGTCGGCCTCGGCCCTCAAGCCCGCGGTCGACGAGGCGCGCACCAAGGCCGAGACCCTGGGCCACACGGTCGACAAGGTCCTCGTCGTCAAGCGCACCGGCCAGGAGGTCGAGTGGGACGACGACGTCGACGTGTGGTGGCACGACGCCGTCGAGAAGGCCTCCACCGAGCACGCCCCCGAGGCGTTCGACGCCGAGCACCCGCTCTACGTCATGTACACCTCCGGCACGACCGGCAAGCCCAAGGGCATCCTGCACACCACCGGCGGCTACCTGACGGGCACGTCCTTCACCCACTGGGCGGTCTTCGACCTCAAGCGCGACACCGACGTCTACTGGTGCACCGCCGACATCGGCTGGGTCACCGGGCACTCCTACATCGTCTACGGTCCGCTGGCCAACGGCGCGACGCAGGTGCTCTACGAGGGCACCCCCGACAGCCCCGAGCGCGGCCGCTGGTGGGACATCATCGAGGAGTACGGCGTCACGCTGTTCTACACGGCGCCGACGGCGATCCGCTCTTTCATGAAGCAGGGCCGCGAGATCCCCGACCAGCGCGACCTGTCCTCGCTGCGGCTGCTGGGCTCGGTGGGTGAGTCGATCAACCCCGAGGCCTACATGTGGTACCGCGAGGTCATCGGCGGCGACCGGTGCCCGATCGTCGACACCTGGTGGCAGACCGAGACCGGCGCGATGATGATCAGCCCCCTGCCCGGCGTGACGGCCGGCAAGCCCGGCTCGGCGATGAAGGCCCTGCCCGGCATCGCCGCCGACGTCGTCGACGAGAACGGCGACTCCGTCCCCCACGGCTCCGGCGGCTACCTCGTCGTCAAGGG
>CALRVO020000545.1:0-3226 GCA_943371595.1 Sphingomonas paucimobilis | reverse complement strand
ACCTCCAGCCCCACCAGCAGGCCTGGCTCCGCCAGAGCCAGCCGGTCCACCTCCACGAGACGACGGCCATCGTCGCCGTGCCCGACGACTTCACCCGCTCCCAGCTCGAGGGCCGCCTGCGCAACCAGCTCGAGGAGGCGCTCACGGTCCACTTCGGCCACGACATCCGCATCGCCGTGACCGTCAACCCCGACCTGGGCGCGGTCGTCCCGGCCGAGTCGCCCGTCCTGGTCGATGAGTCGCCACATCGACCTGTCGACAATTCGGTGCCCGGGGGGTACGGCGCGTTCGGCGACTCCGCGCGCGACCTCACCGCCCGCCCCGACCTCGACGAGCGGGCCGCGCGCAGCGACCGCGCCGAGACCAGCCACGAGCAGACCAAGTCCGCGCTCGAGACGCGACTCAACCCCAAGTACACGTTCGAGACCTTCGTGATCGGCTCGTCCAACCGGTTCCCGCACGCCGCCGCGGTCGCGGTGGCCGAGGCACCCGGCAAGGCCTACAACCCCCTGCTCATCTACGGGGACTCGGGGCTGGGCAAGACCCACCTCCTCCACGCGATCGGTCACTACGTCCGCAGCCTCTACACCGGCGCCAAGGTGCGCTACGTGTCGAGCGAGGAGTTCACCAACGAGTTCATCAACGCGAGCCGCGACGACCGGCAGGACCGGTTCACGCGGCGCTACCGCGAGGTCGACGTCCTGCTGATCGACGACATCCAGTTCCTCGAGGGCAAGACCCAGACCCAGGAGGAGTTCTTCCACACCTTCAACACGCTGCACAACGCCAACAAGCAGATCGTGCTGACCTCCGACCGGGCCCCCAAGCGCCTCGAGGCGCTCGAGGACCGGCTGCGCAACCGGTTCGAGTGGGGCCTGATCACCGACGTGCAGCCCCCCGACCTCGAGACCCGCATCGCGATCCTGCGCAAGAAGGCCGCGATGGACCGGCTCACCGCCCCGCCCGACGTGCTGGAGTTCATCGCCTCCAAGATCCAGACCAACATCCGCGAGCTCGAGGGCGCCCTGATCCGCGTGACCGCGTTCGCCAACCTCAACCGCCAGGAGGTCGACATGACCCTGGCCGAGATCGTGCTCAAGGACCTGATCCCCGAGGGCGGCGAGCCCGAGATCACCGCACCGCTGATCATCGCCCAGACCGCCGCCTACTTCGGCCTCAGCATCGAGGAGCTCACCGGGCCCAGCCGCGGCCGGCACCTGGTCATCGCCCGTCAGATCGCGATGTACCTGTGCCGCGAGCTCACCGACCTGTCGCTGCCCAAGATCGGCGCCCAGTTCGGCAACCGCGACCACACGACGGTGATGTACGCCGAGCGCAAGATCAACCAGCTCCTGGGCGAGCGTCGCGCGGTCTTCAACCAGGTCAGCGAGCTCACCAACCGCGTCAAGATGCAGGCGCGGCAGTCCTGACCCGCTCCCGGCCAGGGCGCTGCCTCGGGTCGCCCGCGGGGGACGCCGTACCTGTGGAACCAGGGGCCGCCGTGGTCCGAACTACACGGGGAGGATCTGGGGACAACCCGGGAGCACTTCTCCCAGGCCCCGGCCGAGTGCACAGGCCGCACCTGTCGTTCGCGAGGTCATCCACAGCACCTGTGCACGACGATCGAGCGCGACGACCTGCACGAATGCACCTCATCCACAGATCCCACAGCTGCTACGACTACGACGAACCTCCAGACATCACCTCCCTCGCCGAACTCCATCCGGCCCTCCCCCTGTGGACGACCCGCGCCGCGTGGCAGGATGCGAACCCCGCCAGACCCCTGACTGCTGCTGCGTCAGCCGCCCCGCCACCTCGAAGGACACCCTCGTGAAGTTCCGAGTCGAACGCGACGTCCTCGCCGACGCCGTCGCCTGGGCTGCTCGCAGCCTTCCGGTCCGACCGAGCGCCCCGGTGCTCGCCGGACTGCTGATCGAGGCCAGCAACGACGGCCTGGTCCTGTCGACCTTCGACTACGAGACCTCGGCCCGCGCCACGCTCACCGCCGACGTGCACGACGAGGGTCGCGCGCTGGTCAGCGGCCGGCTCCTGGCCGACATCTGCCGCAGCCTGCCCGCCAAGCCCGTCGAGATGGTGATCGACGGCTCGCGCGTGTCGCTCACGTGTGGTTCGGCCCGCTTCAGCCTGCAGACGATGCCGGTCGAGGACTACCCGACCATCCCGCAGATGCCCCAGGCGACCGGCACCGTCCAGAGCGACGTCTTCGCCCACGCGGTCGCCCAGGCCGTCACCGCGGCCGGGCGAGACGACATGCTCCCGGTGCTGACCGGCGTACGCCTCGAGATCGACGGCTCCACCATCTCGCTGCTCGCCACCGACCGCTTCCGCCTCTCGCAGCGCGAGCTCGGGTGGGAGCCGGGCACCCCCGACGAGTCGCTGGCCGCGCTGGTGCCCGCCAAGGTGCTCGGCGACACCGCCAAGTCGCTCACCTCCGGCAGCGAGGTCACGATCGCGCTGTCGGCCGGCGGCACCGGTGAGGGCCTGATCGGTTTCGAGGGTGTCGGGCCCGGCGGCGTGCGCCGCACCACGACCCGGCTGCTCGACGGCGAGTTCCCCAAGGTCCGCAGCCTGTTCCCGGCCGAGAAGCTCACCACCGCACGTGTCGACAAGCAGGCGCTCATCGAGTCGGTCAAGCGCGTCGCCCTGGTCGCCGAGCGCAACACCGCTGTCCAGCTGCAGTTCAGCGACGGTGTGCTGACCCTCGACGCGGGGTCGGGTGACGAGGCCCAGGCCTCCGAGTCGATCCAGGCGACCATCGAGGGCGAGGACATCACGACGGGCTTCAACCCGCAGTTCCTGCTCGACGGCCTCACCGCGATCGACCAGTCCGTCGTCGAGCTCGCCTTCACCCAGGCCTCGAAGCCCGTGGTCCTCAGCGGCATCTCCGAGGACGACACCGACCCGGGCTTCCGCTACCTGCTCATGCCGCGCCGCCTGCTCTCCTGAGCCACCGCAGTCGCGCGCAGCCCACCCACCCCCAGGAGCCAGCATGCACATCGGACTCGTCGGCCTCGGCAAGATGGGTGGCAACATGCGCACCCGCATGCGCAACGCCGGTCTCACCGTCGTCGGCTACGACCGCAACCCCGACCTCGCCGACGTCGACAGCCTCGCGGCTCTCGTCGACGCGCTGCCGGCCGAGGGGCCCAAGGTCGTCTGGGTGATGGTGCCGGCCGGCGAGCCGACCCGCGCGACGATCGCCGAG
>CALRVO020000544.1:0-3238 GCA_943371595.1 Sphingomonas paucimobilis | reverse complement strand
CGAGCGCCTCGGCAAGCTCCACTTCTGGCTGCTGTTCGTCGGCTTCCACCTCACCTTCCTGGTCCAGCACTGGCTGGGTGTCGAGGGCATGCCGCGCCGCTACGCCGACTACAAGGCCTCCGACGGCTGGACCACCCTCAACCAGATCTCCACGCTGGGGGCGTTCCTGCTCGGCGCGTCGACGCTGCCGTTCCTCTACAACCTCTACGTCTCGCGCAACGCGCCCAAGGTCGAGGTCGACGACCCGTGGGGCTGGGGCCGGTCGCTGGAGTGGGCCACCTCCTGCCCGCCGCCGCGCCACAACTTCCACTCGATCCCGCGGATCCGCTCGGAGTCCCCGGCCTTCGACCTGCACCACCCGGAGGTCGCGGCCATCGAGCTCGACGACAACCAGTCGGCCCGTGACGGCAAGTTCGCCGACGCGCCCGACATGGAAGGTCGCGACACCCTGATCAAGGAACGTCTCGACAAGGACACCGACCTCGACGGCGACGGAGGCAGCACGCGATGAAGGTCGAAGCCTGGATCTTCGGTGTCACCACCGTCTTCCTCGTGCTGGTGACCCCGGCCTACTGGCTGGTCACCGACAGCACCGACAAGGGCGGTGACTGGACCGGCACCTCCGCGCTGGTGATGACCGGCCTGCTGACCCTCATGGTCGCCCTCTACCTCGGCTTCCACGCCAAGAAGATGGACGCCCGGCCCGAGGACCGCAAAGACGGCGAGATCGCCGACGGCGCGGGCGAGCTCGGGTTCTTCCCGCCCTACTCGTGGTGGCCACTGTGGTGCGGCGCCACGCTCGGCGTCATGGTGTTCGGCGTCGCCGCCGGCGCCTGGTGGCTGTTCATCATCGGTAGCGTCGTCGGGTCGGTGGCGCTGTGTGGCCTCGTGTTCGAGTACTACCGGGGCGAGCACGCCCACTAGCGTTCCCGGGCCCGTCGAATCGGGTTCGTGCCCGCCCGACGGTTACCCTGGGGACTCAGCCACCTGCTTTCCGGGGAGTCCCTTGATGTCCGTGCGTCACCTTGGCCGCCCGAGCGCCCGCCGGCTGGCCGCAGCCGGCCTCGTCGCCGTGCTCGGCCTCTCGTTGGCCGCCTGCAGCGACACCGCCGACAGCCCTCAGCAGGGCCGTCAGGGTGATGCCACCGGCAGCGACGACGGCGCCGGTGCCACCGGGTCGGGCGTCTCGGACGGCAACGACAGCGAGGCGGCCGGGCCCGAGATCGACGTCAACGTCGACAAGGGTGCCTCTGGGGTGCCGGTGTCGACGCTCGTCGAGGTCGGCGCCGGCAGCGGTGCCCTCACGTCGGTGACCGTCTCGTCGCCCGACGGCGAGCTGCCCGGTGAGATGAACGACGACGCCACGTCGTGGACGGCGACCGAGCGCCTCGAGCCCGACACGACCTACACGCTCAAGGCCGTGGCCGACGACGACGGCGCCACCTCGCAGGTCCGTCGTACCTTCACCGCGCAGTCGCTGACCCTCGACGAGCAGACCTACCCCTCGGTCTCCCCGCTGGCCGGTGAGACCGTCGGCGTCGGCATGCCGGTGGTCGTGACCTTCGACCTGCCGGTCACCGACCGTGCCGAGTTCGAGAAGCACATGACCGTGACGGCCCAGCCCGCCCAGGTGGGCTCCTGGTACTGGCTCAGCGACACCGAGGCCCACTGGCGCCCCAAGTCCTACTGGCGCCCCGGGTCGACCGTCAACGTCGACATCGACGTCAACGGCGTCGACGCCGGCAACGGCATCTACGGCCAGGAGGACCGCGAGCTCGACTTCGAGATCGGCAAGGCGCACATCTACCAGGTCAACGCTCAGACCCACCAGATGAAGGTCTTCGAGAACGGCAAGCTGCTGCGCACCCTGCCGATCACCACCGGCAAGCCCGGCTTCACGACCCGCTCGGGCGTCAAGGTGATCATCGAGAAGTTCGACTCCAAGCGGATGAACTCCGAGACCGTCGGCATCCCGCAGGGCTCTTCGGAGGCCTACGACATCGACAACGTCCAGTGGGCCATGCGCGTGACCTACTCCGGCGAGTTCATCCACGCCGCCCCGTGGTCGGTCGGCTCCCAGGGCAGCGCCAACGTCTCCCACGGCTGCACCGGCATGAGCACCTCCGACGCCGCCTGGCTCTACTCCATGAGCCGCCGCGGTGACGTGGTCGAGTACACCGGCACCGACCGCCCGATGACCTTCGACAACGGCTACGGCGACTGGAACAAGTCGTTCAAGGACTACCAGGCCGGCTCCGCCCTCTGAGCGGACCACCGAGCTGACCCGTCGTGCATGTACGACGGGTCACTGCTGCCGAGGTCACCGACCCGTCGTAGATTGCTGACGGGTCGGCGTGGTGGGGGTGCCTGTGGATGAGCGGGTGCGCGTGCGGGCGTCCTGACGGACGATTCCGGGCATGGCGCGACCATTGACCAGGACGACTCTCGGTGAGCTCGCAGCGATGCTGCCTGCCGACCGGCCGTTCACCGCCAGGGAGGCGGCCGACGAGCACGGGGTGGGGCCCGGACGGAGGCGGCTGCTGCTCGAGGCGGACCTGCTCGTGCGCCGGCTCCCCGGGGTCTTCCACGTGCCCGGACTGGCCGACACCCTGGAGCTCCGGCTGCAGTGTCTGGCCCTCGTCGTCCCACCCGACTGCGTGGTGACCGACCGGACCGCGGCCTGGGTGTGGGTGGGGGAGCGGGCGCTCGCCCCGGGGGACCACCTCTGCACACCACGACCGTCGGTCTTCGCGCCCCCGGGACGGCGGCTCCGCAACGTGCTGGCGGTCAGCGGCGAGCGGGCCCTGCTGGCCCGCGACGTCAGAGAGGTCGGCGGCGTGCGCGTGACGCGGCCGTTGCGCACTGCCTGCGACCTCGGTCGCCTGCTCCACGTGGACCAGGCGTTTGCCGCCATGGACGGTCTCGCGACCACCGGCGACTTCACGGTCGATGAGCTCGTGGTGGAGCTCGACCGCTTCAAGATCTACCGCGGGATCGTGCAGGCGCGCACGTGGGCGCCGTACGTCGATCCGGGCTCGGAGTCGCAGTTCGAGAGCATCGGACGCCGGCACTGGCTGGCCGCGGGGCTGCCCAGACCGATGTGTCAGTGCCCGGTCGACGCACCGTCAGGAGGCTGGTACTACGTCGACTACGGGCTCCCCGAGGAGCTCTTCGGCGGGGAGTACTTCGGTGAGGAGTTCCACGGCGAGGAGCAAGGACCTGCGGACCGGGCGCGGTT
>CALRVO020000543.1:0-3252 GCA_943371595.1 Sphingomonas paucimobilis | reverse complement strand
ACGAGGGCGACGACGAAGAGCAGGCGCTCGCGCCGTCGCGGTGCGGCCCTCACGGGCCGGCCACCGGGCCGACGAGCAGCCACTTCCACGAGTCGCCGCCAAGGATCGACAGGTCGCCCGCCGAGCCGAGGCGCACGGGCCCGCCGTCGGCGTCGACGACGCCCTCGACGAGTCCGGTGGCGGGGTCGTAGTGGCCGGGCACCGCACCACCGTAGGACCTCGCGACCGAGTTGTTGCCCGGATTGCCGGGTGTGCCGGGGACGTTGGGGGTGCCGCGCTGCACGAAGGGCGCACCGCTGGTGCACCGGGCCGGGAAGATGGGTGCGTCGGTGAGCTCGTCGCCGCGGCGCCACTCGTCGCGCGGCTTGTAGCCCTCGGTGCACGGCGGGACGCTGTAGTCGAGCTGCAGGTTGACGTGCCCGAACCCGTCGGGCGGCGAGCCGGTGAACCCGCCCGCGATGACCCGCGGGAAGGTGACGAGCAGCTGCTCGACGCCGTCGAGGTGGGTGACGACGGTCTGGTTGACGGTGATCAGGTCGCTCAGCAGCACCGGCAGCGTGGGCCCGAGGTCGTCCAGGAGTGCGGTGAGCTCGCGCGCCGCCGGCGGGGTGTCGTCGAGGACGTCGCGCAGGTCGCCGTCGGAGCGGCGCAGCGCCTCGGTGAGGTCGGCCAGGTCGCGCGAGAACGACGTGATGTTGTCGCCGTTGTCGCGCTGGGTGCGCAGGGCGGTCAGGGCCGAGTCGAGGAGCTTGACGGTGTCGTCGGTGTTGGCGGCCGCCGCGTCGATGAACCGGCCCCCGTCGTCGAGGAGCTGCTGGAGGGGTCGCCCGGTGTCGGCGAACATGTCGCCGAGCTCGCTGATGAGCACCTGGAGGCTCCGCTTGTCGACCGAGCTGACGAAGCTGTCGAGCTCGACCAGCAGGTCGGCCTCGTCGACCGGCAGGGCCTCGGCCGAGCCGGCCATGACGTCACCGTCCTCGGCGTACGGCGGGTCGGCGTCGGGCGGCTCGAAGTCGAGGTACTGCTCCCCCACCGCCGAGAGGTTGTGGACGTACATCGGCGAGTCGAGCGGGAGCTCGGTGCCCTCCTCGATGCTCAGCGTCAGGTCGACGCCCTCCCGGGTGGTGTCCATCGCTGCGACCTTGCCGATCTTGATGCCGCGGTAGGTCACCTCGCTGCCCTCGAAGAGCCCGCCGGAGGTCGGCAGGGTCACGTGGACGGTGTAGCCGCGCCCGAGCACGCGGTCGACGAGCCCGAGGTAGGACGAGGCGATGTAGACGACCCCGACCGCGGAGAGCACGACGAAGGCGAGCAGGCGGATCCGGACGGCACGTGTCATCGGGCGACACCTCCGAAGAGCGTGCGGGTGTCGGCCGGCGGGGCCGGGTCGCCGCTCGAGAGCGCGGCGCTGAGGCGGCTGAGGTTGCCGAGGTCGGGGACCTTGATGCCCAGGCCCCCCAGGCCGCCCAGGAGGTCGTCGACCGGACCGAGGGCGCGACACACGGCGTTGCCGTCGAACTTGCGGGTCGCGCAGCGGGTGATCAGCTCGGGCATGAGCGTGACCGAGCGGAGCACGGCACGGCAGGCCTTGGACCCGATGTCGCCGCTGCGCAGGCAGGCGAGGACCCGGTCGAGGGCGGGCCCCACGAGCGGGACGTCGGGCAGGTCGGGCAGCCCGGGCAGCGACGGCAGCAGGCCACCCTTCGGCAGGAAGTTCTCGAGGCTGATGTCGGCACGGATCGAGGTGTTGGCGTAGTCGCCGCGCACGATCTCGGAGGCCTCCTTGGGGAACGGGAAGCTCACCAGCAGGTTGAGGCCGGGGGCCAGCGAGTCGCCGGCGGCACTGAGGTTGGCCACGATCGGACGCAGGTCGCGCAGCTGGGCCAGCAGGTCCTCGCGGCTGGCGCGGATCACGCGGGTGCCCACGACGCCGAGCCGGTCGAGCGCCGACAGCATGCCGACCAGCTCGTCGGTCTGCTGGCCCAGGACGTCGATCGCCGGGCCCGTCACGTCGAGGGCGTCCTGGATCGTCGACTTCTCACGGTTGAGCGTCGAGGTGAGGTTGTTGAGCGACTCGAGGGCCCGGATGATGTCGCCCTTCTGGTCGTCGAGGGTGCCGACGAAGCGGTCGAGGCTGCCGAGCAGGCTGCGCAGCTCCTCCTCGCGGCCGTCCATCGCCGCGTTGAGCTCGCGGGTGATCGTGCCGAGCTGGGCGACGCCGCCGCCGGTCAGCAGGCTGGCGAGGGCGCCGAGGACCTCCTCGACCTCGGGGTTGCGGCCCGTCCGGTCGAGGCCGATCGTGTCCTGCGGGCTGTCGCCGAGCCGGCCGACCGGGGCCTGGTCGGTGGGGGCCTCGAGGGCGACGTACTTCTCGCCGAGCAGGCTCACCTGACGGATCTCGGCGACCGCGTTGTCGGGGAGCTCGACGTCGTCGCGCACGCGCAGCGTGACCCGGGCGTGCCAGCCGACCCGGTCGACCTCGGTGACCTCGCCGACGGTGACGTCGTCGACCATGACCGGCGAGCGCGGGACGACGTTGAGGATGTCGTCGAAGTCGGCGGTCACCTCGTAGGACTGGTCGGCGTCGACCGGCGAGCCGGGCAGGGGCAGGTCGTAGGCGCCGTCGAAGTCGCAGGCGCTGAGGCCGGTCGACAGCAGGGCCCCGGCGAGGAGGAGGGCGAGGGGGCGTCTCACGCGCCACCTCCGGCGAGCAGCTCGGCGAAGGTCGGGGCCTCGTCGCTGGTGTAGGCGTCGACCGCCTGCGGGGCCTGGGGAGCCTGGGGGGCCTGGGGGGCCACGCCGGCCGCCGGCCGGGGTGACGTCGTCGCGGTGCCCTTGGCCGCCGGCGGCAGCGTCGGCAGCTCGTTCTCGACCGGCTCGAGCAGCGCCGCGAAGAGCTGGCAGGCGAGGTCCTTGCTCACCGCGGGCAGCGCGGACTGCTGCACGATCGAGCACAAGAAGCCGTCGGCGTCGAAGGCGTTGCCGCTGATGCCGATGCGTGAGCCGACCGAGCCGGACTCGACGTTGAAGGCCAGCACGAGGTTGCCCATCGCGACGGGGGCCACGTCGAGCGCGTCGTCGAGGCTTCCTTTCTCGGAGGCGATGGTGCGCACGATGCGGCTCAGCTTGCGCACGTCGGTGACCAGTGCCTCGCGGTTGTCCTTGACGAACCCGCGGACGCTGCCGACGGTGTCGGCGACCGCGGCCAGGGTGGCCCGCAGCTCGCGCCGCTCGTCGGACAGCTGCCGGGAC
>CALRVO020000542.1:0-3257 GCA_943371595.1 Sphingomonas paucimobilis | reverse complement strand
AGGTGCTCGTCGGGGCCCGGTCGCGCGTGGTGGGGATCAGCCACCGTAGGCCGCCGCGACCCCCTCGGCGTCGTACCCGGAGAAGGACAGGTCGGCCGAGTCACCGTTGCACTGCGGGTAGTGCATGATCGAGACCGAGTCGTAGGGGGTCAGCGGACGCCAGCTGTTGTCCTCGAAGCAGGTGCCGGCCTCGGGGCGGGTGTGCTCGTGGCGGAACCCGAGGGCGTGGCCGAGCTCGTGGCCCAGGATGTTGCCGGGACTCCAGCCCGAGGTGGTCAGCGAGTCGTCGACGAGCACGTTGCGCTCGGCGTCGGAGCTGCTCGGGAAGAAGGCCCGCGCGATGTACTGGCTGGTCTGCACCGGCTCGACCGAGAACAGCACCGCGTTGTTGCTGGTCGTGCACGCGGCGTCCTGCGAGGACACGTGGACGAAGTCGATGCCTGACGAGGCGCTCTCCCACAGGGCGGCACCCTGCGCCATCGCCGAGACGACCGTCGCCTTGCTCGCGCCGAAGGCGTTGCTGACGCAGTAGGTCAGGTTGCCGGCCTGGCTGGCGCTCCAGAGGTCGTCGCCGCCCCCGTCCTGGTTGACGACGAGGCTCTGCGCGTCGCCGTCCTGCGAGCGCACCATCCGGTCGTAGTAGTCGCGCAGGTCGACGGTGGTGCTGAGCGGCTCGTCACCGTTGACGATGTACTGCCCGTCGTGGTCGCGGTAGGTCGCTGCCTCGAACTCCTCGAACGTGGGCGCCTGCGGGGCGGCGATCGATCCGCCGGAGGCGCTGTCGTCCGGGGCGCCCTGCGCGGCGGGCGAGGCGAGCAGCGCCGCGCAGGCCGTGGCTCCGACGACGAGGACCTGGAACGGTCGGGTGTGCTTCATGCGGGGGGCTCCTTGTGGGTTTCCTCGGGCACTGGCAGTGGTCGTGCACGGCGATCGGGCGCCGGTCTAGACAACCTCTCGCGGACGCCCTCGTCCCCGCTACCGGGGTAACCCTCGCCCCCGGCCCGACCCGGGTGACGTCGTACGCCGGACCGGCACCCGCGGTCCGGACGTCGGGCCGGTAGCGTGAGGCGACCCCTTGTCCCCGGCAGGAAGCACCCCCTCATGGCATCGATCGAAGCCGTCGGAGCCCGCGAGATCCTCGACTCGCGCGGCAACCCCACCGTCGAGGTCGAGGTCGCCCTCGACGACGGAGCCTTCGCCCGGGCGGCCGTGCCCAGCGGCGCCTCGACCGGTGCGTTCGAGGCCGTCGAGCTGCGCGACGGCGGCGAGCGCTACCTCGGCAAGGGCGTGGCGACCGCGGTCGACGCCGTCATCTCCAAGATCGGCCCGGCCCTGGAGGGGATGGCCGTCGACGACCAGCGCCTCATCGACCAGGTGATGCTCGACCTCGACGGCACGCCCAACAAGGCCGAGCTCGGCGCCAACGCGATCCTCGGCGTCTCGCTGGCCGTGGCCCGCGCCGCCGCCGACTCCTCGGGCCTGCCGCTCTACCGCTACGTCGGCGGGCCCAACGCCCACGTGCTGCCCGTGCCGATGATGAACATCCTCAACGGCGGCTCCCACGCCGACTCCAACGTCGACGTCCAGGAGTTCATGATCGCGCCGATCGGCGCGCCGACCTTCCGCGAGGCGCTGCGCCAGGGCGCCGAGGTCTACCACGTGCTCAAGACGGTGCTGAAGAAGAAGGGCCTGGCCACCGGCCTGGGCGACGAGGGCGGCTTCGCCCCCAGCCTCGACTCCAACCGCGCCGCGCTCGACCTGATCGCCGAGGCGATCGGCGAGGCCGGCTACGAGCTCGGCACCGACTTCGCCCTGGCGCTCGACGTCGCGGCCTCGGAGTTCTGCGACAACGGCAGCTACTCCTTCGAGGGCGGCACCAAGACGAGCGCCGAGATGACGGCCTACTACGCCGACCTGTGCGGCGCCTACCCGATCGTCAGCATCGAGGACCCCCTCGACGAGGACGACTGGGACGGCTGGAAGACCCTCACCGACCAGCTCGGCTCGCAGATCCAGATCGTCGGCGACGACCTGTTCGTCACCAACGTCGAGCGCCTGCAGCGCGGCATCGACGGTGGCAACGCCAACGCCCTGCTGGTCAAGGTCAACCAGATCGGCTCGCTCACCGAGACCCTCGACTCCGTCGACCTCGCCCACCGCAACGGCTTCCGCTGCATGATGAGCCACCGCTCGGGCGAGACCGAGGACACCACGATCGCCGACCTCGCCGTCGCCACCAACTGCGGCCAGATCAAGACCGGTGCCCCCGCCCGCTCCGAGCGCGTCGCCAAGTACAACCAGCTGCTGCGCATCGAGGAGGAGCTCGGCGACGCCGCCCGTTATGCCGGAGCTGCCGCCTTCCCGCGTTTCGCGCGCTGATCTCGGCCCCGCTCGGGAGAGGATGGGCGTCATGTCCACGCCGCGACCGGGTCGCCGTACGCCGTCTCGCGGGTCGCGTCCCGCGGGACGCAGCGGCCCCGGGCGCATGACCCGCGGCAGCCGGCCCCGCGCCACGCCGGCGCGGCCCGGTCCCGCGCCGCGCCCCGAGCCCCGGGCCCGGCTGACCAGCCGGGCCGCGATCCTGGTGCTGATCGTGGCGCTGCTCGCGGTCTCGGCGTCGTCACTGGCCCGGGCCGACCTCCAGCAGCGTCACCACCTCGACGACGTGCAGGCGCGCATCGCCGCCAGCCAGGCGGCGATCGCGCGCCTCGAGGACGAGAAGGCCCGGCTCGACGACCCGGCGTTCGTCGAGCAGCAGGCCCGCGAGCTCGGGTTCGTGCGTCCGGGCGAGAAGCCGTTCGTCGTGCTCGACGACGGCCGGCCGTTCGACGTCGAGTCGACCCTCACCGACCCCAGCAGCATCGACCCCGCCCAGCCCGAGGCCTGGTGGGACGACGCCTGGACGACGATGGAGGTCGCGGGCAACCCGCCGCGCCGCACCGACCCGCTGCCGCAGACCAAGATCACCGACCCCGAGGGCGCGCCCACCGAGGAGGACGACGGCGAGTGATCGACCCGACCGACGAGGCCGCGATCCACGCCCAGCTCGGCCGGCCGCCCCGCGCCATCCACGGCGTCGGGCACCGCTGTCCGTGCGGCAACCCCGACGTGGTCACCACCGAGCCGCGGCTGCCCAACGGCGACCCGTTCCCCACGACCTTCTACCTCACCTGCCCCCGGGCGGCGTCGTTGATCGGCACCCTCGAGGGCGGCGGGGTGATGAAGGAGATGCAGGCCCGGCTCGCCGACGACCCCGA
>CALRVO020000541.1:0-3261 GCA_943371595.1 Sphingomonas paucimobilis | reverse complement strand
TGCGCTACCTGACCTACGAGGTCGCCCGCGAGCTCGCGACCACCCAGACGGTCCGCTACGCCGAGCTCACCTGCACGCCGTACACCTCGGTGCTGGCGGGCATCGCGATCGAGGACTACACCGACGCCATCGAGGACGCCCGGGTCGCGGCCGAGCGTGACTTCGGCCTGGTGCTGCGGTGGATCTACGACATCCCCGGCGAGTTCGGGGTGCCCGCCGCCGACGCGACCCTGGGCTACGCCCTCGAGCACCGCACCGACGCGCTGGTGGGCTTCGGGCTCGGCGGACCCGAGATCGGGGTGCCGCGGCCCCAGTTCGAGCCGCACTTCACCGCCGCCCGCGCCGCCGGCCTGCACTCGGTGCCGCACGCAGGTGAGACCACCGGCCCCGAGACGATCTGGGACGCCGTCCGCCTGCTCGGAGCGGAGCGGATCGGCCACGGCACCTCGGCCTCGGGCGACCCTGACCTGCTCACGCACCTCGCCGAGCGCGCGATCCCGCTCGAGGTGTGCCCGTCGTCCAACATCGCGACCCGTGCCGTGGCGACCCTCGACGAGCACCCGCTGCGGCAGTTCGTCGAGGCCGGGGTCGTGGTGACCATCAACTCCGACGACCCGCCGATGTTCGGCACGACGCTCAACCGTGAGTACGAGATCGCCGCCGACCTGCTCGACCTCGACGAGCACGGCATGGCCGACGTGGCCCGCGCCGGCGTCGCGGCGTCCTTCGCCCCCGACGAGGTCAAGGCCCGGCTGCACGACGAGATCGCGGCGTACGTCGGCGACTGAGCCCGCCGGGGTCGATGCGGCCGGCCGGCCGTCGCTCTGGCAGACTGGCGGCATCGAAGGGGAGTAGTTCCCGTCCATCGTCCCGCTAGCGGGGCGCGGAGGTGCATCGACATGCTGGCGGCCACGGCCGCCCGGTGCACCGCCCGGCACGACCGTCAGGTCGCACCCGGGTGAACGAGACCTTCGGCACACCACCCGTGCCGAAGCGACCCCAGGTTCTTTCGGCAGAACTCGACCGGAAGGCCCCCTCCCATGTCGTTCCTCACCCTGTTCCTGATCGCGGTCGGGCTGTCGGCCGACGCCTTCGCCGTCGCCCTCGGCAAGGGCCTGCAGATGCGCCGGCTCTCGGCGGCGGGCATCCTCGCGCTGGCCGTCACCTTCGGGCTCTTCCAGGGCCTGATGCCGGTGCTCGGCTGGGCCGTCGCCACCGGCTTCAGCGATTACGTCACCGCCGTCGACCACTGGATCGCGTTCGGCCTCCTGGCCGTCATCGGCGGCAAGATGATCTGGGAGGCGTTCGGCGACGACGACGACGAGGGGGGCGACGGACGCGTGCCGTTCGTCGAGCTGATGGTCCTCGGGGTCGCGACCAGCATCGACGCCCTCGCCGTCGGCATCAGCTTCGCGTTCCTCGACGTCTCGGTCGCCGGGGCTGCGGTGCTCATCGGCGTCACGACGTTCGTGCTGACCGCGGTGGGCGTCTTCCTCGGCCACCGTGCCGGGGTGCGGTTCCGCGGGCCTGCCGAGGTCGTCGGCGGGCTGGTGCTCATCGGCATCGGCCTCAAGATCCTGCTCGAGCACACCGGCGTCGTCTGAGGGGGAAGTCGTGGGGCCCCGCGGCCTCATACGCCGCGGGGCCACCCTCATGGAAGCCCGCCGCCCACCCGTGACGGTGGAGGCGCGCCGCGACGCGGGCGGCAGCATGGACGCGTGAGCACCGACACCGCGTCCCGGACCGCCCCGCCCGCCCGCACGGCCACGCCGTGGCTGGCGCTGGTCGGGTTCCTCGTCGCGGTGGCCGTCGCGGCCGGGCTCGGGGGCGTCGCGTCGGCGTCCGCAGGCTCGACGTACGCCGCGCTCGACCGGCCCGGCTTCGCCCCGCCCAGCTCGGTGTTCGGCCCGGTGTGGACGGTGCTCTACGTGATGATCGCCGTCGCCGGCTGGCTGGTCTGGCGCCAGGTCGGCTGGGACCGTTCGCTGACGGCGTGGGCGGTGCAGCTGGTGCTCAACGCCGCGTGGACCCCGCTGTTCTTCGGGGCCGACCGCTACGGCCTCGCGCTGGTGGAGATCGTCGTGCTGCTGGTCGCCGTCGTGGCGACCACGGTGCTGTTCTGGAGACGTCGCCGTGTCGCGGCCCTGCTGATGGCGCCGTACGTCGGGTGGGTGGGCTTCGCGACCGCGCTCAACGCGGCGATCTGGCACCTCAACTAGCCGTCCTGACCGCGGAGCCGCCCCGCAGAGGGGCTCAGTCGCCGACCCCGTGCCGCTCGGCCCACACCGCCGCCTGCGTGCGGTCCTGCACCCCGATGCGGGCGAAGGTCGACGTCAGGTGGGCCTTGACGGTGCGCTCGGTGATGCCGAGCCGGCGGGCGATCTGCTTGTTGGCCAGGCCGGCGCGGACCAGCGACAGCACCTCGGTCTCGCGCGGGGTGAGGTCGGGCAGTGCGGGCGCCGCCCGGCGGGCGCCGAGCAGCGACCGGGCGGCGCGGGGGTGGATCGGGGACTCGCCCCGGCTGACGGCACGCACGCCTTCGATGACGTCGTCGGGGTCGGCGTCCTTGAGCAGGTAGCCGACGGCCCCCGCGTCGAGCGCAGCCACGATCCGCTCGGTGTCGGAGAACGACGTCAGCACCAGCACCTGGGTCTCGGGGTGCTCGGCGACGACCCGGCGGGTGGCGGTCACGCCGTCGACGCCGGGCATCTGCAGGTCCATCACGACCACGTCGGGACGGGTCTCGGCCAGCACCGCCAGCGCCGCCGCGCCGTCGGAGGCCTGCCCGACGACCTCGATGTCGTCGGCGGCGTCGAGCAGCTGGGCGAGCCCGCTGCGGACCAGCGCGTGGTCGTCGACCAGGACGACCCTCACCGGCCCGCTCACCGGCCCGCTCACAGCCCGACCTCGAGACGGACCACGGTGCCCTCGCCCTTGGTCGAGGTGACCTCGAGACGCCCGCCCTGGTCGCGGGCCAGGCTGGTCAGCCCGCGCAGGCCGTAGGAGCCGCGGCGCACGTGGGCGGGGTCGAAGCCGATCCCGTCGTCGGAGACGGTGAGGACCAGGGTCGGCCCCTCACGTCGGACCCGGACGTCGAGCCGGCGCGCATGGGCGTGACGCAACGCGTTGCGAATGGCCTCCTGGGCCACCCGCCAGGTCAGGGCGGCGGTCTGGTCGGGGACGCCGTCGAGCGCCTCGACCTGCACGGTCGCGACCACCCCGGCGTCGCCGGCGCCGGCGGTGAGGTCGTGCAGCGCTGCC
>CALRVO020000540.1:0-3262 GCA_943371595.1 Sphingomonas paucimobilis | reverse complement strand
TCCACCAGCCCCCTGAACCGCGCCATCGCACGGATCACGGGAAGAACCGGTTCCACCAGCCCCCTGAACCGCGCCATCGCACGGATCACGGGACGAACCCGCTCGACCAGCCCCCTGGACCGCGCCATCGCACGGATCAGGGGGAGCTGTCGCACGCCGTCATCGCTCGGCCACGCCGGGATCAGTGCGCGAAGTGCTCCTTCCACCCGTCACCGATCTCGGGGACGTCCGGCATCCCGCGCTCGACGAGCTGGCGACGGACTCGCTGGAGGGTGCGCAGCGGCTCCTGGAAGATGCCGGCCGCAGTCACCACCAGGACGCGGTACTGCTCGTCGTCGAGCTCCTCGCGTCGATCGAGGTCCCGCTTCCACTGCGCGGTGTCCTCGGCGTGCTGACGACCGTCGTACTCGATGATCAGCTTGATGGCGAGGTAGCACAGGTCGATCCGTCGTCTCAGGCTGCCGTCGTCGTTGAGCATCAGGAGGTTGACCGTGGGCTCGGGCAGTCCCGCGAACACGATCAGGAGCCGCAATCGCGTCTCCATCGGGCTGTCGACCCCGTCGCGCACCAGGGTCGCAGCCCGCAGAGCGGCCGCGGCGTAGTAGTCGGTGCTGGCGGCGCACGCCTTGCGCAGGCGGCGCGCCGTGATCTTGTACCTGCGCGCCAACGCATCACCCAGGATCACGAGGTCGACCAGGGAGAGGCAGCCGGCGCAGTCGATGAACGTCTGGATCGGGTCGGTCGTCGGGATGCCGCGGACGACGATGATGCGCCGCTTGCGCTTGGTGACGTGGGACTTGAGCCCGGGACGGAATCGGCGATCGCGGTGCCGCGCCACCGTCACGTGCGCGAAGCCGCGGTCCGGGACGGGCAGGTTGAGCACCTCGGCCGCGGAGAGATGGCTGGCGAAGGCGCCCTCGGGGTGCAGGACCAGCGCGGCCCGGATCCGGGTGTCGTGGTCGATGGCCCGCTTGCACACCCAGACCCGCGGCAGTGCCTGGACGAAGTCGTCCCCGCGCAGGGTCTCCGGGTCGATGCCCGCCCGCCTGAGCTGGGCCCGCGTGAACGGCCGGTCGAGGTCGATGCGGCGGGGCACCTCGTCAGTGCGCGCGGCGGCTACGTCCGCAGCGTGGCTCGGCGTGCCGTCGTGCGCACCGGGGTTCGAGTCACCGCGGTCGCCCTCCGGCGAGTCACCGCGATCGTGCAGGAGTTCCATGGGCGGTACGGTGCCTCGAACCGGTCCCGGCCTGCTTGCGTCATCCACAGGCCCCCAGCTCGACCCACCCGGACCGCCGTACGACGAGGCTCTGGTCGTGCTCCCGCCATCTCCCCGTTCCGCGCGATCGCACGGAACGCGGGACGAAGGACGGGGGGCGAAGACCGGCGCGCACGAGCCGGACGCCGGCCCACCCCGGAGGGGCGGACCGGCGCTCGTGCTGGTGCAGCGGCTAGCGGCGTACGCGGTCGGTCGGCGCGCTGGAGCGCGCGACCGGGGCGTAACCGGGCTTGCTGGCGACGACCGTGACCTTGATCCGCTTGCCGACCTGCCGGGCGGTGGGTCGGAACATCTTGGCGCGGGCTCCAGGGACGCGGACCCCGGCGGCGTACCACTCGTAGCGCAGGGTGACCCCGGCGTCGTGGGTCCCCGGCAGGACGGTCAATGTCCGGCCGACCCGGGCGACGCCGGCGATCCTCGGCGTCGGGCGGCGCGTCTGCGCGCCCGGGGTGACCGTGGAACCGGCGACGCTCGTGCGAGACGCCTCGAGGTAGCCGGGCTTGCGACTCGACACGACGACCGACATCCGGGCACCGAGGTCGGCCGGGCGCAGCGCGTAGATCGCACGGGTCGCACCGGCGATGGGGGTGCGGTCGCGCAGCCAGCGGTAGGTGAGCACGGTGCCTTCGTCCCACGTGCCGGCGAGGGCGACGAGGGTCGAGCCGACCCGGGTCGTGCCCAGGACCACCGGTGTCGGCGTGCGCGCCTGGTCGCCGAGCGCCACGGCGGCGGTCGGGTCGCTGGTGCGGGTGAGCGTGGTGTAGCCGGGCTTGGTGCCGGTGACGGCCACCGTGAGGACGGCGCGGGCCTGGGCTGCGGCAGGGGTGAACACCGTGCCCACCGCGCCGGGGATCGCGGTGTCGTCCGCCAGCCACTGGTAGGTCAGCGTCGTCCCGGCGTCCCACTCGCCCGCGAGCGCCGTCAGGGGTACGCCGACCCGGGCCGTCCCCGAGACCGTCGGCCGCGGTGCGTCGGCGAGGTCACCGGGGGCGACCACGGCGGTCGGCACGCTGGTGCGGGTGACGGTCGTGTAGCCCGACCGCGCCGCGATGACGTGGAAGGAGACAGGCTCGCCCACCTGAGCCGGGCCGGGCGTGAAGGTCAGACCGGTCGCACCGTCGACCGGCTCGCCGCCGACGAGCCACTGGTAGGACAGCGTCGACCCTTCGTCCCAGGCACCGGGGGCACCAGTCAGCTCGACGCCGACCTGTGGGGTGCCCACGATGGTGGGCTCGGCGCTGGTGAGCGTCCCCTCGGCCACGGCGCCCGTCGGCGCGCTGGTGCGGGTGACGTCGAGGTAGTGGTCCTTCGACCCGGTGACGCGGACTGCCAGGGTGTCGCCGAGGTCGTCCGCGACCGGGGTGTACGTCGACGCGGTGGCGCCCTCGACGGGCTCGCCGCCGTTGAGCCACTGGTAGGCGAACGTGGTGCCCTCGAGCCAGGCGCCCGGTACGGCGGTCAGCACGCCCCCGACCCGGGGCTCGCCGGCGATCGTGGGGTCGAGCGACGGGGAGACCGGCTGCACCGGGACGACGTTGCTCGTCGTGCACGCCGTGCACGTCGAGCCGAGCGTGGTGGCCCGTGCAGTCGCGATGAGGGTGCGGTCGGACGCGTCGGCGTCGACGGTGACGGGCACGGCGACCTGGGCCACGTTGCTGCCGGCGGTCACCGGGGTGCTCGGCACGGTCCACGTGAGGGTGGTGCCGTCGAGGACCGTGCCGGCGGGCAGCGCCGCGGGGTCGAGGCTGGCCTCGTCGAGGACGTCGGCGAGGTCGACCTCGACGACCGGGGCCATCGCGACCTTGCCGGTGTTGGTCGCGGTGACCGTGTAGGTCAGGGTGTCGCCGGGTGCGACCGCGCCCGACGGCGCGGTGATCGACAGGTCGTGCTTGAACGGCCACACGGGCTTGCCCGACTCGTGCACCCAGTCGAGGAAGAACGCGGTGAGGTCCCGTCCCGAGACCTCCTCGGCCAGCGCCTCGAAGT
>CALRVO020000539.1:0-3265 GCA_943371595.1 Sphingomonas paucimobilis | reverse complement strand
TCGGTGCCCATCGAGGCGAACCAGGGCGCGCCGTGGGCGACGATGCTGGGCACCGAGGCGATCGACTCGACGTTGTTGATGACGGTCGGGCAGGCGTAGAGCCCGGCGACGGCCGGGAACGGGGGGCGCAGCCGCGGTTGGCCGCGCTTGCCCTCGAGGCCCTCGAGGAGCGCGGTCTCCTCGCCACAGATGTAGGCGCCCGCGCCGGCGTGGACGACGATGTCGAGGTCGTAGCCGGAGCCGTGGATGTTCTTGCCGAGGTGGCCGGCGGCGTAGGCCTCGGCGACCGCGGCCTGGACCCGGCGGATGACGTGGAGGATCTCGCCGCGGATGTAGATGAAGGCGTGGTTGGCGCGGATCGCGAAGGAGCTGATGATGACGCCCTCGACCAGCAGGTGCGGCGAGGCCATCATGAGCGGGGTGTCCTTGCAGGTGCCCGGCTCGGACTCGTCGGCGTTGACCACGAGGTACTTGGGCTTGGGGTTGTCCTGCGGGATGAAGGACCACTTCATCCCGGTCGGGAACCCCGCACCGCCGCGGCCGCGCAGGCCGGAGTCCTTGACGGCGGCGATGATGTCGTCGGGCGCCATGCCCAGGGCGGTGTCGAGCGCCTGGTAGCCGCCGCGAGCCGTGTAGGTCTCGAGGGTCCAGGAGCGCTCGGCGTCCCAGTCCTGGGTCAGGACGGGAGTCAGGGTGTCGGTCGTCATGTCAGTCCGCCTCCTTCTTGTCGGCCGCGGTCTCGCTGGTGGGGCTGTCCTGCTCGACGGCAGCGGCCTCGGAGACCTCGTCGTCGCTCTCTGCTGCGGCCTGCTGCTTGTCCTCGGGCTCGGAGGGCACGGCGGGGGCCGGGTCGACCGCACGCGTGCCGGTCGCGCCCTGGGGCGCCGTCCACCCGCGCTCGCGCGCGATGCCCAGGCCCACGAGGGACGCCGGTCCGGCCGCGGGGCCCTCGTCGGCGAGCCCGTCGTTGAAGCCGGCGAGCACCCGCTCGGCCTCGCGCCAGGTGCACAGGCGCGGGCCGCGGGTCGAGCGGACCTCGGTGCCGGCCCGCAGGTCGTCGACCAGCTGGACCGCCGACTCGGGCGTCTGGTTGTCCATGAACTCCCAGTTGACCATCACCACCGGGGCGTAGTCGCAGGCCGCGTTGCACTCGAGGTGCTCGAGGGTGACCTGCGCCTGGTCACCGGGACGCAGCTCGGAGGTCTCGTCGTTGCCGACGTCGAGGTGGTCCTTGAGGCGGGAGAAGATCTCGTCGCCGCCCATGACCGCGCACAGCGTGTTGGTGCAGACACCGACGTGGTAGTCGCCGACGGGCTTGCGCTTGTACATCGTGTAGAACGTCGCGACGCCGCTGACCTCGGCCGGCGAGATCTCGAGGATCTCGGCGCAGGCCTCGATGCCCTCGGGGGTGATGCGCCCCTCGGACGACTGGACGAGGTGGAGCATCGGCAGCAGGCCGGACCGCTTCTGCGGGTAGCGCGCCGCGATCTCGACGAGCTCGGCGTGCGTCTGGGTGGACAGGGTCATTATCGGTCCACGCCTCCCATCACGGGGTCGATCGAGGCGATGGCGACGATGACGTCGGCGACCTGGCCGCCCTCGCTCATCACGCTGGTGGCCTGCAGGTTGGTGAACGACGGGTCGCGGAAGTGCGTGCGGAACGGGCGGGTGCCACCGTCGGAGACGACGTGGGCACCGAGCTCGCCGCGCGGGGACTCGATGGGCACGTAGGCCTGGCCGGACGGGACCCGGAAGCCTTCGGTGACCAGCTTGAAGTGGTGGATCAGGGCCTCCATCGACTCGCCCATGATGTGGCGGATGTGGTCGAGGCTGTTGCCCATGCCGTCGCTGCCGATGGCGAGCTGGCTGGGCCAGGCGATCTTCTTGTCGGCGACCATCACCGGCGCACCCTCGAGCCCGGCGAGGCGCTCGGCGGCCTGCTCGATGATCTTGAGCGACTCCCACATCTCGTTGAGGCGGACGCGGAAGCGGCCGTAGGCGTCGCAGGTGTCCCAGGTCTGGACGTCGAAGTCGTAGTCCTCGTAGCCGCAGTAGGGCTCACTCTTGCGCAGGTCCCACGGGTAGCCGGTCGCCCGCAGCGGCGGGCCCGTCAGGCCGAGGGCCAGGCACCCGTCGAGCTCGAGGTGGCCGACCCCCTCGAGCCGACCCTTGAAGATCGGGTTGGCGTTGCACAGGGCGGCGTACTCGGGGAGGCGCTTCTTCATCAGCGCGACGAAGCTGCGGATCTCGTCGAGGGCCCCGACCGGGAGGTCCTGGGCGACGCCACCGGGGCGGATGAAGGCGTGGTTCATGCGCAGGCCGGTGATCAGCTCGAACAGGTCGAGGACGAGCTCACGCTCGCGGAAGCCGATCGTCATGACGGTGAGAGCACCGATCTCCATGCCACCGGTGGCGATGCAGACCAGGTGGGAGGAGATGCGGTTGAGCTCCATGAGCAGGACCCGCATGACCGAGGCCTTCTCGGGGATCTGGTCCTCGATGTCGAGCAGCCGCTCGACGCCCAGGCAGTAGGTCGCCTCGTTGAAGAAGGGCGACAGGTAGTCCATCCGGGTCACGAAGGTCGTGCCCTGCACCCAGGACCGGAACTCCATGTTCTTCTCGATGCCGGTGTGGAGGTAGCCGATGCCGCACCGGGCCTCGGTGACCGTCTCGCCCTCGATCTCGAGGATCAGGCGGAGCACGCCGTGGGTCGAGGGGTGCTGGGGGCCCATGTTGACCACGACCCGCTCCTCGACGCCCTCGACGCCGGCGAGACCCTCGACGATCTCGTCCCAGTCGCGGCCGGTGACGGTGAAGACCTTGCCCTCGGTCGTCTCGTTGTTGCCGGCGTAGACGTCGTGTTGGGAGTCGGTGCTCATGAGTAGCTCCTCCGCTGGTCGGGCGGCGGGATGGTGCCGCCCTTGTACTCGACGGGGATGCCGCCGAGGGGGTAGTCCTTGCGCTGCGGGTGGCCCGGCCAGTCGTCGGGCATGAGGATGCGGGTCAGGGCCGGGTGGCCGTCGAAGACGATGCCGAACATGTCCCAGGTCTCGCGCTCGTGCCAGTCGGCGGTCGGGTAGACGGTGACGACCGAGGGCAGGTGGGGGTCGGCGTCGGGGACGCTGACCTCGAGGCGGATCCGGCGGTTGTGGGTCATCGAGAGCAGGTGGTAGACCGCGTGCAGCTCGGCGCCGGTGTCGTCGGGGTAGTGCACACCGCTGACGCCGGTGAGGAGCTCGAAGCGCAGCCGCGGGTCGTCGCGCAG
>CALRVO020000538.1:0-3265 GCA_943371595.1 Sphingomonas paucimobilis | reverse complement strand
GGTCACCCCCGGGGTGGCTCCCGGCACCCGCGCCGCCGCCTTCGCAGAACCTGCTGACCGCCACTCCTGCCCGGGCGGGGGCGCCACCGGACGCACGAGGGGCCCGGTCCGTGCGGACCGGGCCCCTCGTCGTACTTCTTCAGTCAGCTGCCGGAGTTGATCATCCCGGCGCCGACGGTGATGCCGGTGGCCTCATCGATGAGGATGAAGGAGCCGGTGGTGCGGTTCTGCGAGTAGGGGTCGCACAGCAGTGGCACGGTGGTGCGCAGTTGCACACGGCCGATCTCGTTGACGCCGAGCTCCTTGGTCTCCTGGTCGCGGTGCAGGGTGTTGACGTCCAGGCGGTACTGGATGTCCTTGACCAGGGCGCGGGCGGTGCGGGTGGTGTGCTTGATGGCCAGCTTCTGCCGTGGCTTGAGCGGCGTGGTGGTCATCCAGCAGACCATCGCGTCGATGTCCTGGCTGGGGGCCGGGGCGTTCTTGACGCGGGCGATCATGTCGCCGCGCGAGACGTCGACGTCGTCCTCGAGGCGCACGGTGACGCTCATCGGCGGGAACGCCTCGCTGATCTCGCGGTCGAACAGGTCGATGCCGGCGATCTTGGAGGTCATGCCCGAGGGGAGCACGACGACCTCGTCGCCGGGCTTGAGGACGCCGCCGGCGACCATGCCGCCGTAGCCGCGGTAGTCGTGGTGCTCGTCGGACTTGGGGCGCACGACGTACTGCACCGGGAAGCGGACGTCGACCAGGTCACGGTCGGAGGCGACGTGGACGTGCTCGAGGTGGTGCATGAGCGTGGGGCCGGAGTACCAGCTCATGTTGTCGGAGCGGTTGACGACGTTGTCGCCGGCCAGCGCCGAGATCGGGATGACCTCGAGGTCGGGGATGTTGAGCTTGGTCGCGAACTGGGTGAACTCGGCGTGGATCTTCTCGTAGACCTCTTGGGAGTAGTCGACGAGGTCCATCTTGTTGACCGCGAGCACGAGGTGGGGCACCCGCAGCAGCGACAGGATCACCGCGTGGCGGCGCGACTGCTCGGTGAGGCCCTGGCGGGCGTCGACGAGCACGAGGCCGAGGTCGGCGGTCGAGGCGCCGGTGACCATGTTGCGCGTGTACTGCACGTGGCCGGGGGTGTCGGCGATGATGAACTTGCGGTTGGGCGTGGCGAAGTAGCGGTAGGCCACGTCGATCGTGATGCCCTGCTCGCGCTCGGAGCGCAGACCGTCGGTCAGCAGCGCGAGGTCGGTGTAGTCGTAGCCCTTGGAGGCGCTGGTGGCCTCGACGGCCTCGAGCTGGTCGGCGAAGATCGACTTGGAGTCGAGCAGCAACCGGCCGATGAGGGTCGACTTGCCGTCGTCGACGGAGCCGGCGGTCGCGAAGCGGAGCAGGTCCATGTTGGTGGGTTGCGTGGTCTGTCCTGCGGCGGTCTGGTCGGCCATCAGAAGTAGCCCTCCTTCTTGCGGTCTTCCATGGCGGCCTCGGAGAACCGGTCGTCGCCGCGCGTCGCGCCACGCTCGGTGAGGGTGGCCACGGAGACCTCTTCGATGATCTCGGTGATGGTGGAGGCGGTCGACTCGACGCACCCGGTGAGGGTGATGTCACCGCAGGTGCGGAAGCGGACGGTGCGCTCCTCGACGACCTCGCCCTCGCGGGTCGGGTTGAGCGGGGTCTCGCTCATCAGCATGCCGTCGCGCACGAACACGCGGCGCTGGTGGGAGTAGTAGATGCTGGGGATCTCGATGCCCTCGCGGCCGATGTAGTCCCAGACGTCGAGCTCGGTCCAGTTGGAGATCGGGAAGATCCGCATGTGCTCGCCGGCGTGGATGCGACCGTTGTAGAGGCTCCACAGCTCGGGGCGCTGCATCTTGGGGTCCCACTGCCCGAACTCGTCGCGATGGGAGTAGACGCGCTCCTTGGCGCGGGCCTTCTCCTCGTCGCGGCGCCCGCCGCCGAAGAGGGCGGTGAAGCCGTTCTCCTCGATCGCGTTGAGCAGGGTCGCGGTCTGCATCCGGTTGCGGCTCGTCTTGCCGTCGTCGATCACCACGCCGTTGGCGATGGCGTCGTCGATGCTGGCGACCACGATGCGCACGCCGAGGCGGTCGACCCAGCGGTCACGGGTCTCGAGCACCTCGGGGAAGTCGAGCCCGGTGTCGATCTGGAGCAGCTGGAACGGGATCTTGGCCGGGTAGAACGCCTTCTCGGCCAGCCGCAACATGACGATGGAGTCCTTGCCGCCGGAGAACATCAGGACGGGCTTCTCGAACTCGGCGGCGACCTCACGGAAGATGTGGATCGACTCCGCCTCCAGCTGGTCGAGCTGGCTGAGCCGGTAGTCGGCGTGCGTGGTGGTCATCGGTGGTGGCGTGGCCTCTCGCGGGGGTGCGTCTGGACGCAGGACAGCGGTCATCGTGCCACGGTCCCGAGTCGTGGGTCGAAGCGGTGAGTATGTCGACTGGCCCACAGTACTTCAGTGGGTGGTGGCAGCGGCGTGGTCTCAGCCCTCAACCGGGCGACCGGTCGCGGCGGACCCACAGGGCCGCGAGGGCACCGATGCCGACGGCCCAGATGAAGATGATCGGCACGTCGGAGGCGTGGACGCCGTGGCTGGAGGTCAGGGTCAGGATCACCCGGCTCGACTGCGGCCCGTCCGTGAGCACGAACGCGGCCGCCAGCAGGCAGTGCGTGGCCACCGCGGTGGCGAGCAGGAGACGGTCGAGCACGGCGCAACGATAGAGAACGAGCCCAGGGCGGCGGCGTACGCAGGTGGTCGCCGCCGCGCTGGGCTCGAAGGTGGGGCTGGGGTCAGCGGGTCGCGTGCGACTTCTTGCCGGACATGCCCTCGGCGACGCCGATCAGCAGGACGGCGGCGATGATCGCGACGATCGCGCCGAGGATGTTGAGCTCGAAGATGTCGCCGGTGCCCAGGGCGCTGGCGACGATGCCGCCGATGACGGAGCCGGCGAGGCCGAGCAGGAGCGTCGCGACGAGCGAGAGGTTCTGGCGGCCGGGCTTGATGAGGCGCGCAAGCGCGCCCACGACGAGCCCGAAGACGATGAAGCCGAGGATGGCCATGGTGATTCCTGACGGTTGGAGGTGACTGGTGCTGCGTCGGGCCGATCTGCTGGCCCGACGTTGCCACTGTTGCGCGCCGGTGGGGTGTGGTGCACACCTGTGCGGACGTAGGGGGTGCTCCGTGGGGTGGGGTCGGATTGGTGTTGCGGACACACCACCGCGGCGACGTGGCCGACTCGCTCCGCACCTGCGG
>CALRVO020000537.1:0-3269 GCA_943371595.1 Sphingomonas paucimobilis | reverse complement strand
AACGTGGAGGGGAGTGAGCGACGCGATGGCTACTGACTACGACGCACCGCGCAAGAACGAGGAAGACCAGTCCGAGGAGAGCATCGAGGAGCTCAAGGCGCGACGGCACGACAAGAACTCCGGCAAGGTCGACGAGGACGAGACCGAGGCCGCTGAGGCCTTCGAGCTGCCCGGCGCCGACCTCTCCCACGAGGAGCTCGCGGTCGAGGTCAAGCCGAAGCAGGAGGACGAGTTCACCTGCATGAGCTGCTTCCTCGTGCACCACCGCAGCCAGCTGGCTGACGAGAAGAAGATGATCTGCAAGGACTGTGTCTGACGGTCGCTCCGCGACCGGCCGGTGCCGCGGTCCCGCGTCACCTGGTAGCGCTGCCGCCGGCGTGGCCTGGCGGGCCCGTCCGGCACCAGAGCCGGTCGCTGCGCGACGCGCGCCCTGTGGTCAGCTGATGCTGTGGCCCGGGCGCCGTGCTGCTGGTCCAGGCTTCGAGCGCGGCTGATACACACGAACGGCCCGTCACTCTCGGTGAGTGACGGGCCGCTGTCGTTGTCTACAGGTGGTCGAGGTGCGAGGAGCCCACGGCGACGAGCCTCCAGACCCCCGCCACGGTGGTCGAGGTGCGAGGAGCTCTGGCGACGAGCCTCGAGACCTCCGCGGCCGATGTGCACGACCGGTGCCCGGCTCAGAGGGAGGCCCGCACCAGCACGCGGGCGCCCCGACCGGGGGCGACCAGAGCTACTCGCCGTCGCGCTGGAGGCCGGGGGGCAGGTGGCCGGTGGAGCGGGCGTAGTAGGACGCCGCCCGGCGCTGCGCGAGCATCCGGGCCAGGCCGATGAAGGCGCCGCTGACGACGGCCCAGGCGACCGCCTCGCGCAGCTCGACGTCGGGGTCGGCGGGGTTCTCCGGGGGCTTCTTGCGAGTGGCGGTCTTCCACGTCGCGTTGAGGCCCTTCTTGGCCACCGTGGCGGCCCCCAGGGCCGCGACGAGCGAGAACGCCGACCAGATCTTCGAGCTGTCAGGGGCGCCGGGAGCGGTCTTCTTGGCCATGTACTGGACCCTATAGCGCCTCGCGGCGGGTCAGTGCGCCCAGGGCACCGGCGAGCTCGTCGGGGTGCCGCGTGCTGATCAGCCAGTACGGCGCGGGGTCGGCCGGGTCGGTGATCTCGACCTTGACCGCGCGCTTGAGGTAGGGGCGCAGCAGCAGGTAGGCGCGGGCGTCGGCCTCGACCCCCGCGGCTCGGCGGGCCTGGTCGGCGTCGAGGGGCTCGACCCGACCGAGGTGGCGGGCCTCGATGCGGGCCCGGCCGACCCGCAGGACGCCGTCACCGACGACGATCCGGCTGGCGCCGTAGGCGCGCAGCAGCAGCGTCAGCAGCGCGAGCGCGGCGGCGGTGACCACCCACGCGAGCGCGGCCGGCACGGCGACGATCATGGCGAGCCACAGGGAGGCGACGAGCATCGCTCCCTGCACCCACCAGCGCAGGGGCACGCCGAGCCGCTCGTCGTACGCCGTCACGGGTCAAGGGTCCCACCCGCCGCACGCCACGCGCGCACTGGCCTCAGGTCTGGCCTAGGGTCCCGTGCGTGCCCGACCTCGAGATCCAGGTGGTCCGTCTCGACCCCGACCTGCCGCTGCCGGCCTACGCCCACCCGGGCGACGCCGGCGCCGACCTGCTCACCACCGTCGACGTCACCCTGGCGCCGGGGGAGCGGGCGCTGGTGCCGACTGGGATCGCGATCGCGCTGCCCGACGGCTTCGTCGCGCTGGTCCACCCCCGCTCGGGCCTGGCGGCGCGGCACGGGCTGTCGATCGTCAACACGCCCGGCACCGTCGACGCGGGCTACCGCGGCGAGGTCAAGGTGCTGCTGGTCAACCACGACCCGACGGAGCCGATCGAGCTGCGTCGCGGCGACCGGATCGCCCAGCTGGTGGTCCAGCGGTTCGAGCGGGCGGCGTTCGTCGAGGTCGACCGCCTCCCCGAAAGCGTGCGAGGGTCCGGGGGCTACGGTTCTACCGGCGGGTTCGGACCCGTCGCGCCCGTGACCGACCCCGCAGCCCCCGCCCCAGGAGTGTCCCCGTGAAGTTCCGCCGCAAGTCAGCCGACGAGAAGGCCCAGGAGGCCCTCGCCGAGGAGACAGCCCAGGCGGCCGCTGACGAGGCCGCGCAGGAGTCGGTCGAGGGCCCCTTCGACGCCGACGACCTGCCTGACGACGGGATCGAGCGCATCGACCTCGGCTCGCTGCTCATCTCGCCGCCCGACGGCCGCGAGCTGCGGATGCAGGTCGACGAGGCCACCGGCGAGGTGCAGTCGGTGATGCTGGCCGGCGAGGACGGCGCCGTCGAGCTGCGCGCCTTCGCGGCCCCCCGCAACGGCGACCTGTGGAGCGAGGTCCGCCCCAAGATCGCCGCCGACATGGCCCAGCGCGGTGGCACGGCCACCGAGCGCGAGGGGCGGTTCGGCTCCGAGCTCGTCTGCGAGATCCGGGTCCAGCGCCCCGAGGGCAGCGCCGTGCAGAACTCACGCATCGTCGGCATCAACGGCTCGCGCTGGCTGCTGCGCGCCACGTTCCTGGGGGTCCCCGCCCGCGAGGTCGAGGCGTCCGGTGAGTGGGAGGACCTCCTCACCGACATCGCCGTACGCCGGGGGGACGGCCCGATGATGGCCGGCGAGCCCCTGCCGCTCGTGCTCCCCGAGAGCGCGCGGCGCGTGCAGGACTGACGCCCCCATGGCCGAGAAGAGCCGGCTGCGGCGCAGCATCAGCAAGTGGGCCAACCCCGATGACGGCTACGCCCGCGACATGCGCAAGACCTACGTCGGCTCGGGCAACGTCTCGATCGCCGAGGCGCCCGACCGTGAGCTGGTGACCCTGCGCGGCACCATCCGCACGGTCACGGTCCGCCCGCGCGGCGGCGTACCCGCGCTCGAGGCCGAGCTCTACGACGGTTCCGGGGTGCTCACGATCATCTGGCTGGGCCGCCGCCAGATCGCCGGCATCACCCCCGGACGCTCGATCCAGGTGCGGGCGCGGATCGGCGTCCACGACGGCCACCGCATCATCTACAACCCGCGCTACGAGCTGATGTCGACATGAGCGACGAGCGCGAGCCCGTCGAGGCCGGCACGGCGGCGGCCGGACCGATGGTCGACACCGTCGAGGCGATGGTGCGCCAGCAGATGGCCAAGGCCCTCGGTGGCCGGCGCGGCATGCTCGAGGCGGCCATCCCCGGCCTGCTGTTCACCGCGATCTGGCTGCCGACCAAGGACCTGCGCCT
>CALRVO020000536.1:0-3272 GCA_943371595.1 Sphingomonas paucimobilis | reverse complement strand
ATTTCATCGGCCCGGTCAGCCGTTCACCGGCCGGCCGGTGAAACTTGGGACGGGTGGGGCGACCTCAACCGCTAGGAAGTGCGACTAAATTGCCGCCCATGGACTTCAGCACCACCGCCTCGACCACGCCCGTCAGCGACGAGCGGCTGGCCGAGATCCTGGCCAACCCCGGGTTCGGCACCCACTTCACCGACCACATGGTCACGATCGAGTGGACGCCGAGCGAGGGCTGGCACGCCGCCCGCGTGACGCCGTACGGCCCGCTGACGCTCGACCCGGCGACGGCGGTCCTGCACTACGCGCAGGAGACGTTCGAGGGGATGAAGGCCTACCGGCACCCCGACTCCTCGATCTGGACCTTCCGGCCGCAGGAGAACGGTGCGCGGATGGTGCGCTCCAGCCACCGGCTCGCGCTGCCCGTGCTCGAGGTCGACGACTTCGTGCAGGCCGTCGACGAGCTGGTGCGCATCGATGCCCGGTGGGTGCCCGACAACTCGGGCGACGGCGGCGAGAAGAGCCTCTACCTGCGTCCCTTCATGTTCGCCAGCGAGGCCTTCCTCGGGGTGCGGCCCGCGCAGCACGTCACCTTCATGGTCATCGCCAGCCCGGCCGGCGCCTACTTCAAGGGCGGCGTCAAGCCCGTCACGCTCTGGCTGAGCACCGACTACACCCGCGCCGGACGCGGCGGCATGGGCGCGGCCAAGACCGGTGGCAACTACGCCAGCTCGCTGGTCGCCCAGCAGGAGGCGACCGCGCAGGGGTGCGACCAGGTCGTCTTCCTCGACGCCCAGGAGGGGCGCTACGTCGAGGAGCTCGGCGGGATGAACCTCTACTTCGTGCACGACGACGGCAGCATCGTGACCCCCGAGACCGGCACCATCCTCGAGGGCATCACCCGCGCCAGCATCATCGAGCTCGCCGGCAAGCTCGGCCACCAGGTCGAGGAGCGCAGGTTCTCGATCGACGAGTGGCGCGACGGGGTCACCAGCGGCCGGATCACCGAGATCTTCGCCTGCGGCACCGCGGCCGTCGTGACTCCCGTCGGCACGCTCAAGTCGGCTGCGGGTGACGTGCCCGCGCCGGCGAGCACCGACCTCACCATGCGCATCCGTCAGGCGCTGGTCGACGTGCAGCTCGGTCGCGCCGAGGACACCTTCGGCTGGATGCACCGGGTCGTCTGAGCGCGACGCCCTCACCACCGTGGGGGCATGATCCTCCTCGTGGGGAGGGCGAGCCGGCGCGAGCAGCGCCGATGGCAGCGAGAGCTCGAGGCGCAGCTGCGCGCCCTGCCGACCTACGAGGGCGACACCCCCGACGGCGGCGACGTCGGCCCCGTCGACCGCCGGCTGCCGAAGCCGCCGCGGCAGCGACGGAGCCGTCGCGACCGTCGGGAGCGCGGGCCGGGGGTGGGCAGCGAGCGGCGTCGTACGGTCCTGACGGTCGCGGTCACCGCCGCGGTGATCGCGGCGGTCTTCGCCGCCAGCGTCACGCCGCTGGCCACGGCCCTGCGCGGCCTGCTCGGCCTCGAGGGCGACCGGGGGAGCAGCTCCACCTACCAGTTCCTCGGCGGCACCGACGAGCTCGGCCAGCCCAGGCGGTGGAGCTCCTGCGACCCGATCCGGTACGTCGTCAACCCGGCCCAGGCACCCGACGGCTGGGAGGACACGCTCGACCGCGCGCTGGGCGCGATCAGCGACGCCTCCGGGCTCGACTTCGAGGACGAGGGGACGACGTCGGACACGCCCTCCGACTCGCGCTTCGCCGTCGGCAACCGGCCCAAGCCGGTCCTGGTGACCTGGGTCGGGCCCGACGAGGAGTCCGAGCTCGAGGGCGACGTCGTCGGCGTGGCCGGTGGCACCTCGATCGGCGGCGTCTACGTGACCGGCAGCGTCGTGCTCGACGCGCCCGCCTTCGACGACATGGAGCGGCGCGGCCAGGAGGGACTGCAGCAGGCGGTGCTGATGCACGAGCTCGGCCACCTGGTGGGCCTCGACCACGTCACGGACGAGCGCCAGCTGATGTTCCCCTCGACGACGTTCCAGACCACCTTCGGCGAGGGCGACCTGCAGGGGCTGCGCATCCTCGGGGACGGCCCCTGCGTCTGAGGGGCACCGGCGATCGACTGCGCGACAGCAAGTGAGGTTATCCTTACCTCACCTACTCGCGGAGGAGCGTGTCCGATGGCCTCGACGGTCGAGCAGCCGACCGGTGCCGCCGTCGGCACCCCGGTCGACGGTCGTGCCCGTACGGCGCGCACGACGGGCCGTCGGTTCGTGGCCGTGGTGCTGCTGCTCCTCGTGGTCCTCGCGCTGGTGACCGTCGCGAGCCTGGCCTGGGGCACGCGGCAGGTCTCGCCCGGCGACGTGTGGACCGCGCTGCTCCACCCGGTCGCCGGCGACAACGACCACGCCGTCGTCCGCAACGAGCGGCTGCCCCGCACCCTGATCGGCCTGGTCGCCGGCGCCGCCCTGGGCGCGGCCGGGGCGCTGGTGCAGGGCGTGACCCGCAACCCGATCGCCGACCCGGGCCTGCTCGGCGTCAACGCCGGGGCGTCGCTCGCGGTCCTGGTCGCGATCTCGGCGCTCGGGGTCAGCACGACCAGCGGCTACGTCTGGTTCGCCTTCGTCGGTGCGGCGGTGGCGGCCGTCGTCGTCTACGGCGCGGCGCAGATGGGCTGGGAAGGAGCCACACCGGTCAAGCTGGCCCTGATCGGGGCTGCCCTCACCGCGACGGCGACCTCGGTGACCACCGTCATCCTGCTCACCGACCGCCGCGCCCTCAACGAGTACCGCTTCTGGCAGGTCGGCTCGCTCAGCAACCGCCCGACCGACGTCCTGGTCACCCTGCTTCCCTTCGTGGTCGTCGGTCTGGTGCTCGCGCTGGCGTCGGGCCGGGTCCTCAACGCCCTGGCCCTGGGCGACGACGTCGCCCGCGGCCTCGGCCAGGACGTCGTCCGGGGACGGCTGCTCGTGGTCGCCGCGGTGGTGCTGCTGTGCGGCAGCGCCGTCTCGCTCGTCGGCCCCATCGCCTTCGTCGGCCTGGTCGTGCCCCACGTCGCGCGTGCCCTGGTCGGCGTCGACTACCGCGCGATCGTGGCTCTCTCGGCCCTGCTGGGCCCCGTCATGCTGCTGGTGGCCGACGTCGTCGGCCGTGTCGTGGCCCGCCCCGGTGAGATCGAGGCCGGCCTGGTGGTGTCGGTGGTCGGGGCGCCCGTCCTGATCGCGCTCGTACGACGGTCGCGGGCGGTCGCCTCGTGACCGCCACCCTCGAGA
>CALRVO020000535.1:0-3273 GCA_943371595.1 Sphingomonas paucimobilis | reverse complement strand
CTCGGTCTGCGTGCACGGCGACACCCCGGGCGCGGTCGACCACGCGCGTGCGGTCCGCGCGGCCCTGGAGGCCGCCGGGTGGCGGCTCGAGGGGATCGAGGCTCCTCCACAGGGCTAGACCAGTGGCTGTGCACTGGGCGCCCCGCCTGTGGATGACCGGCTGCTACCTGTGGAGGGGGTTGTGGGACCGCGGGAATGTAGCCCCGGTCCCTGGTGCCCGGGGTCCGCGCAGGCGTAGAACTGGACCACCGACGCACCGCAGGCCCGCGAGGACCGACGAGGCGGAGGGGATCGGCAGGAACGAGGACCCAGCGTCCGGGCGGCTCTCGAGCCGTCAGGACCGGCACCCGGTGACGGGAGGTCGGGGTCCGAGCGAGAGCTGGATCGTCCGAGCGTCACCTGCCGGACGGCATCGTGCACGAGCAGAGACCCATCCCTCGAGCAGGCCTCCGGGCCGGCGCGGGGCGGCGGCCCGGTGACGGGGACGCCGGGGTCCGACGCGACCGCACGGTGGTCTGGACGTCACCTCAGCCGGACACCCCGAGGGCCTCTTGATGCTCATACCACCAAGAGGCCCTCACCCTTTTTCCCTACGCTGGGGGGATGCAGCTGGTGCCGGTCGGTCCCACGGCGTTCCTCGCCGAGGTCGACGACGCCGCCCGGGCCCTCGACCTGGCGTCCTACGCGCGCCGGGCCGGGGTCGCGGCCGACGAGGTCGTGCCCGGAGCCCGCACCGTGCTCTTCGACGGCGTGGTCGCGCGGGCCGCGCTCGAGGAGACCCTGGCCGGCTGGGTGCCGGGCACGGCGGTCGGCGAGGGCGACCTGGTCGAGCTGCCGACGACCTACGACGGGGCCGACCTCGACGACGTGGCCGAGCACTGGGGCACCGACCGGGCCGGGGTCGTGCAGCGCCACGCCGAGGTGGCCTTCGTGGCCGCCTTCTGCGGGTTCGCGCCCGGCTTCGCCTACCTCACCGGGTTGCCCGACGCGCTCGGCGTACCCCGGCTCGGCACGCCGCGGCCGCGGGTCCCGGTGGGTGCGGTCGGGCTGGCCGGGGCGTGGTGCGGTGTCTATCCGACGTCCTCGCCCGGCGGCTGGCGGCTGCTGGGCCGCACCGACGCGCTGCTGTGGGACCCCGGCCGGCCGCGGCCGGCGCTCCTGGCCCCGGGCACCCGGGTGCGGTTCGTGCCGCGGTGAGCGGCTGGACCGTGCTCGAGGCACCCGGCCTGGTCACCCTGCAGGACGACGGCCGCCGCGGTCTGGCCCACCTCGGCGTGCCCCGCGCCGGGCCGCTCGACCGTCCCGCCGCCGCCCTCGCCGGTCGGCTGGTCGGCAACGGCCCCGGCACCGCGGTGCTCGAGGTCACCGTCGGCGGGCTCGTCGTGCAGGCAGGTGAGGGGCAGGGGCGCTGGGTGGCAGTCACCGGCGCCCCGTGCCACGTCAGCATCGACGGCCGGGCCCGCGGCCACGGGCGCGCCGAGTGGGTGCCCGCCGGAGCCGTGCTCCGGCTGGGCCCGGCGACCTCGGGGGTGCGCTCCTACCTCGCGGTCGGCGGCGGGTGGGCCGTCACCCCGGTGCTGGGCTCGCGCTCGACCGACACGCTCGCCTGGGTCGGACCGCCGCGGGTCGTGCCCGGAGCGACGCTCCCGGTGGGCGACCGGGTCGGTCCACCGGCGCTCGTCGACGTGGCCGGCGACCCGGCCGGGCGGCGACCCGGTGCCGCGCCGGTGCTCCTGCGCGTCGCCCCCGGCCCCCGGCTCGACCGCTTCGTGCCCGGCACGTTCGAGCGGCTGTGCCGCACGGCGTACGTCGTCGGGGCGGCCTCCGACCGGGTCGGGCTCCGGCTGAGCGGTCCGGGCGGCCTCGAGCGCGCCGACCACTGCGAGCTCGCCAGCGAGGGCATGGTCCTGGGGGCGGTCCAGGTGCCGCCCGACGGGCAGCCGGTGGTGCTGCTGGCCGACCACCCGGCGACCGGCGGCTACCCCGTGGTCGCGGTGGTGCGCCCCGACGACCTGCCGGCGCTCGCGCAGCTGAGGCCGGGGGAGTCGGTGTCGTTCAGCCCTGCACCCGCTTGATCATCTCGACCGACGCCTCGATCGGCTCGAAGCCCATCTCCTCGTTGATCGCGACCATCCAGTCGTTGGTCTCGGCGTTCTGGGTGACGACGCGACGCATCTCGGGGTGGGCCTCCTGGACCGAGCGCAGGTTGGCGGCCTTGGTGGCCAGGCCGAGCCGGCGACCGCGGTGCTCCCGGCCGACGAAGGTGCCCCACTGCGAGGCGTCGGTGCGCCCACCCTCGGGCGGCACCGAGATCGTGGAGTACGCCGCGACCGAGCCGTCGGGCGCGACGGCGACCGTGCAGTGCACGCGGCGCCCCGAGCCGATCAGCATCGCCTCCTGCTCGCGCAGCCGCTCCGGCGTCATCACCTCCTCCTCCCAGTCGGCCTCGCCGGTGGGGGCGTCGACGGCGAGCTGGCCGTAGATCGCGGCGAGCGACCCGATCAGCTCCTCGGGGATCGCGCCGACGAACGTCTCGATCCGGTAGCCGGCGTGCTTGACGGCCGCCTGCGCCGCCCACCGCTGGAGGTCGCCGGCCGCGACCGGGAGCTCGAGGTGGCGCACCACCTCGACGTTGGAGAACGTGTAGCCCGCCGCCTCGGCGAAGCGCCGGTTGCGGTGGCTGGTCACCTCGTCGAAGGGCAGCTTGGTCTCGCCGAGCAGGACGGTCCGACCGTCGTCGACCGCGACCCGTTCGACGGCGTCGAGCATCTGCCGGCCCAGGCCACGACCCTGGTGGTCGGGGTCGACGAAGACGCCGAGCCAGCACTTGTCGGTGTTGTCGAGGAGCCCGCCGAAGAACAGGCCGCCGGCGACCATCCGGCCGTCCTCCCAGCCGCCGAGGAGCACCTTCTTCTCGCCGCTGTCGTCGTGACGCCACATCGACGACATCTCGGGCCACGACCAGTGCGGCAGGCCCTCGCGACCGACGAGCGAGGCGCGCCGGTCGACGTCGTAGGAGGCACGCAGGGCGAGGTCGCTGTCGAGGTCGACGGGGGTGATGTCCACGTCGGTCGACGCTACGCGCCCGACGGGTCGGTCGGCACGTCGTTTTCGACCGGCTCCTCGGGTCGCCACGGGTGCAGGGCGGGGTCGTCGACGGCGTAGGACCGGACCGGCCCGGACGGCGTGGTGGCCGTCTCGAAGCGGACGGTGACGACCCCGCGTCCCGAGCCCCACACCCAGCCCCGGCCCATCTCGTCGTGCTCGACGTCC
>CALRVO020000534.1:0-3286 GCA_943371595.1 Sphingomonas paucimobilis | reverse complement strand
AGGCCGCGGGTGGAGCCCACGAAGTCGGCGACGAAGTCGTCGGCGGGCCGGGCGAGCAGCTGGCCGGGCGTGGCGTACTGCGCCAACCGGCCGCCCGCGGCGAACACGGCGACCCGGTCGCCCATGCGCACCGCCTCGTCGATGTCGTGGGTCACCAGGACGACGGTCTTGCCCAGCTCGCGCTGCAGCCGCAGGAACTCGTCCTGCAGCCGCACGCGCACGACCGGGTCGACGGCGCCGAAGGGCTCGTCCATCAGCAGCACGGGCGGGTCGGCGGCCAGCGCCCGGGCCACGCCCACGCGCTGGCGCTGCCCGCCGGAGAGCTGGTGGGGGTAGCGGTCGGCGTACTGCGCCGGGTCGAGGCCGACGAGCTCGAGCAGCTCGTGGGCCCGGCGGCGGGCGGTGGACTTCGACTCGCCGTAGAGCAGCGGCACCGTCATGACGTTGGCGCCGATCTTCTGGTGGGGGAAGAGCCCGACCGCCTGGATGACGTAGCCGATGCCGCGCCGCAGCCGGACGGGGTCCTGGTGCAGGACGTCGGTGCCGTCGATCTCGATCGTCCCGGTCGTCGGCTCGATGAGGCGGTTGATCATCTTGAGCGTGGTCGACTTGCCGCAGCCCGACGGCCCCACCAGGCAGACCAGCTCGCCGCGGCGGACCTCGAGGTCGAGCTCGTGGACGGCGGTGGTGCCGTCGGGATAGGTCTTGCCGACCCCCGTCAGCCGAATCATCACCTCATCGGGCGACTCGCTCGACTTGGGGAGGGTAGGTTCCATGCGGTGACCCTATCCATGGCGGTGGCCGGTGGCGCCTCACCCGAAGCTGCGGTCGAGGTCCCCTGCTACAGCCGGCTCACCAACGAGTGGTTCTGCCAGGCCTACTTCCAGGACCGGCGACAGGACCTCGTCGACGCCACGGTCGAGCACGTGCAGATCACCGTGGTCGCGGTCGTCCTCGGGGTGCTCATCGCCTTCCCGCTGGCCCTCGCGGCGCGTCGCTGGCACCGGCTCGAGGGGACCATCCTCGCGGTGAGCACGGGCATCTACACGATCCCGTCCCTCGCCCTGCTCCCGCTGCTCGTGCCCTTCACCGGGCTCTCGCGCACCACGGTCGTCATCGGGCTCGCGCTCTACGCGCTGACCGTGCTGGTCCGGGCGATGCTCGAGGGGCTGAGAGCCGTGCCTGCCGACGTCCGCGAGTCGGCCACCGGACTCGGCTACGGCCCCGCGCGGCTGCTGTTCAGGGTCGAGCTGCCCCTGGCCCTGCCGGTGATCATGGCCGGCCTGCGCGTGGCGACGGTGTCCACCGTCGCGCTCACGACGATCGGGTCGCTGGTCGCCTACGGCGGCCTGGGCAACCTGATCAAGGACGGCGTCACCAACAACTTCCGGGCCGAGCTCGCCGCCGCCGCCGTGCTCTGCGTCGTGCTCGCGCTGATACTCGACGTGCTCCTCGTCGCTGCCCAATGGCTGCTCACCCCCTGGACGCACGCGGGGCGGCGCACGAGGTCGGTGCCGGCGGAGGTCGTCGTGACGGGAGCGCCGGCATGACCGTCTTCCGCGACATGCTCGACTACCTGTTCACCGGGGCGAACTGGTCCGGTGACCGGGGCATGCTGGCCCTGCTGCTCCAGCAGCTGCTGCTGACGGTCACCGCGCTCGCCGTGGCGCTCGGGATCGGGCTCCCGGTCGCGCTGTGGCTCGGTCACCTCGGGCGCGGCGGCTTCCTGGCCATCAACGTGTCCAACATCGGCCGGGCGGTGCCGACCTTCGCACTGCTGGGTCTCTTCGTCATCGCCGACCCGTGGGCGTGGACGCAGGGCTGGTTCCCCGGCACCCAGGAGGTCGGCCCCTACGGCCGCGCCGGCGTTGCGACGCTCGTCGCGCTCGCGCTGTTCGCGCTGCCCCCGATCATCACCAACACCTACGTCGCCATGCGTGAGGTGCCCGACGACGTCAAGGAGGCGGCCACCGGCATGGGGATGAGCGGGTGGCAGCGCTTCCGACGCGTCGAGCTGCCGCTGTCGATGCCGGTGCTGATGAGCGGGGTCCGCCTGGCGCTCGTCCAGGTCTGGGCGACCGCCACCATCGCGGCGCTCGTCGCGGGACCCGGCCTGGGGCGCGTGATCACCGACGGCTTCTTCCGCACCAACTACGGCAAGGGCCTCGCCGGTGCGGTGGTCGTGGCGCTCGTCGCGCTCGTGCTCGAGCTGCTCGGTGCTCTCCTGCAGCGCGCGGTCGACCCGCTGCCCCCGGCGTCCACCTCGCGCCGAGGGGCGAAGCGGCTGTCCCCGGACGCACCTAGAGTGTCGGGTGCCGAACCTGTCGGCGACTGACGAGCGGCGTGCCGCCCGTTCCGGACACGCGTGGCCGACCCTCGGCCGCGGGACACACAAGGACCCACATGAACCTGCGACGCCCTCTCGCCGCCGCCCTCACCGCCGGCCTCCTGCTGGCCACCAGTGCGTGCGCCGGTGACGACCTCGACGACAACAGCGAGGCGACCGACTCTCCCAGCGCGACGGCCCCCGCCGACACCGAGACCAGCGGCGGCGACTCCACCGCTCCGGCCGGTGGCGGACCCGTCACGATCGCCAGCCAGTCGTTCCCCGAGGCCGCCATGGTGGCCTCGATGTACGAGCAGCTCCTGGCGGCCAACGGCTACCAGCCCGAGGTCCAGCTCGTCGACTCGCGCGACGGCTACATGGCCACGTTCCCCGGTGGTGTCGACATCGTCCCCGAGTACGTCGGCGGCATCGTCAACTTCCTCAACGCCCGCGAGAACGGCGACGACGCCGAGCCGTTCGAGGCCGGCGACGGCGAGCAGCTCGCCACCGACGGCGCCGACCTGCTGACCGCGGCCAAGATCTCGCTTCTCGACGTCTCGCCCGCGACCGACACCAACGCCTTCTTCGTCACCCAGGACTACGCCGAGGCCAACGACGTCGACGCGCTCTCCGACCTCGAGGGCGACACCGTCACGCTCGCCGCGGCCCCCGACTGCGAGGGCCGGCTCGACTGCGAGGGCGGTCTGTCCGACGAGTACGGCATCGACGTCACCGAGGTGCTCCCGCTCGGCTACGCCAGCGACCAGACCTACCAGGCCGTGATCGACGGCGAGGCCGAGCTCGGCGAGACGTCGACCACCGACGGCACCCTCGAGTCCCAGGGCCTGGTCGTCCTCGAGGACGACAAGCAGATCCAGCCCGCCCAGAACCTCGTGCCCGCCGTCTCGACGGCGTTCCTCGACGCCAACCCCGGTCTGGCCGACATCCTCAACCCGCTGA
>CALRVO020000533.1:0-3291 GCA_943371595.1 Sphingomonas paucimobilis | reverse complement strand
CCCCGCGTTCCGTGCGATCGCGCTGGTTGTGGGACCGAACCGCCCTCCCCACCCCCTGAACCGCGCGATCGCACGGATCACGGGACCACACCGCCCTCCCAGCCCCCTGAACCGCGCAATCGCACGGATCACGGGACCAGACCGACCTCCCCAGCCCCCTGAACCGCGCAATCGCACGGAACGCGGGACCAGACCGCCCTCCCAGCCCCCTGAACCGCGCGATCGCACGGAACGCGGCGAAGAGGGATCAGCCGCCCGACGAGCCGTCAGACCCCGTGGCGCCGCTCGCGCAGGGCGTAGGCCCGGATCGCGCGCAGGAAGTCGACGCGTCGGAAGTCGGGCCAGTAGGCCTCGCAGAAGTAGAACTCCGACTTGGCGCTCTGCCAGAGCAGGAACCCACCGAGGCGCTGCTCGCCGGAGGTCCGGATGACGAGGTCGGGGTCGGGCTGGCCCTTGGTGTAGAGGTGGTCGGCGATGTGCTCGACGTCGATGATCTCGGCGAGCTCCTCCAGCGAGGTGCCCTTGGCGGCGTGCTCGTGGAGCAGCGAGCGGACGGCGTCGGCGATCTCGCGGCGGCCGCCGTAGGGCACGGCCACGTTGACCAGCATGCCGTCGACGTCGGCGGTCGCCTCGGCGGCCGCCTTGAGCCGGCGGGCCATGTCGTCGGGCAGCAGGTCGAGGGCGCCGACCGGGTGCAGCCGCCAGCGGCGCTGGTCGGCGAGGGAGTCGACGGCGTCGGCGATGATCTCGAGCAGCGGCTCGAGCTCGGCGGCAGGGCGGTTGAGGTTGTCGGTGCTGAGCAGCCACAACGTCACGACCTGGATGCCGACCTCGTCGCACCAGCCGAGCAGCGGCTCGATGTTGGCGGCCCCGGCCTCGTGGCCGTGGGCGGTGTCGCGACCGACCGCGCGCGCCCAGCGGCGGTTGCCGTCGAGCATCACGCCGACGTGGCGCGGCAGGCTGTCGGAGAGCGGACCGATGCCGCGCAGCACCCTCGCCTCGTAGGCCGGGTAGAGCACCCTGCGCAGTCCCCGCTTCCAGTCCGCCACCCGGCGATGGTAGGACACCCCGAGACCCTCGTCCGCCAACCAGGCCCGACCTGCCGGCCGACGTACCGACGATCCAGACCGAAGAGAGCGACGTACTGATGACTGCTGACTGGCACCCCGACCCGACCGGACGCCACGAGATGCGCTACTGGGACGGGTCGCAGTGGACCGAGCACGTCGTCGACAACGGCGTGCAGTCGACGGCGCCGATGGACGCCCCGGGCGCGCCCCAGGGACAGCAGGGCCAGCCCGCCCAGCAGCCGGCCCAGCAGCCGGCCCAGCAGTACGCCGGCCAGCAGGCCCAGCCCCAGCAGGGCTTCACCGGGGACGCGTTCGCCGGCATCACCGGCGACCTCGTTGACGGCCGGTTCGCCGAGGTCGAGGGCAACGGGCCCCGGCTGCAGAACAGCAAGCTCCTGCGAGTGCGGGTGACCGAGCCGTTCATGGCCCGTCAGGGCTCGATGGTGGCCTACCAGGGCAACGTGACGTTCGCCTACCAGGGCGCGGGCGGCGTCGGGAAGGTGCTCAAGCGGGCGCTGACGAGCGAGGGCCTGTCGCTGATGCGCGTCGAGGGGCAGGGCGACGTGTTCCTCGCCGACACCAACAAGAACGTGCACCTGCTGCACCTCGACAACAGCGGCATCTCGTGCAACGGCAAGAACATCCTGGCGTTCTCGGCCTCGATGCAGTGGAACATCGAGCGGGTCAAGGGCGCGAGCATGCTCGCCGGCGGCCTGTTCAACACCACGTTGCGCGGCACCGGGTGGGTCGCCATCGTCACCGACGGCGAGCCGGTCGTGCTCAACGCCGCAGAGGCGCCGACGTTCGCCGACACCGACGCGATCGTCGCCTGGTCGGCCCACCTCGACACCTCGCTGAAGTCGACGATGAGCGCGGGCGCGCTCATCGGGCGCGGCTCGGGCGAGGCCGTGCAGGTCGCGTTCCAGGGGCAGGGCTTCGTCATCGTGCAGCCCTCCGAGGGTCTGCACATCCCCGGCCAGGCCTGATCCCTGCGGGCCGCCCCACGACGTCGTCGTACGCCGACGGGGCAGGATCGTGCGATCGCGCGATCCTGCCCCGCGCGGAGTGAGACGCCTCTCAGCCGTACACCCCGCCGGGCCAACCTGCGCACGGCTACCCTCACCTCATGAAGCCGGCCCTGCACAGCGCGAACGAGGCTGTCCGCTCGAGCCTGGAGACCATCGGCGACCGGGCCGAGCAGACGCTCGCCGCGGTCAAGCCCCGGTTGCGCGGATGGCTCCACCTCGGCACCGCGCCGCTCGCCCTGGCCGGGGGGATCGTGCTGATCTGCCTGTCCCCCACCGCCACCACCCGCATCGGCTCAGCGGTGTTCGCCGCCAGCGCGCTGCTGCTCTTCGGGGTCTCGGCGATCTACCACACCGGCACCTGGTCGCCGAAGGTCTGGGCGTTCCTGCGCCGCTTCGACCATGCCAACATCTTCGTCCTCATTGCGGGCTCCTACACGCCGCTGACGCTGATCCTGCTCGACGGCACCCAGCAGACGGTGCTCCTGACGACGGTGTGGACGTGCGCGGTGCTCGGGGTGCTGTTCCGGGTCTTCTGGACCGACGCGCCACGCTGGCTCTACACGCCGATCTACATCGGCATGGGCTGGGCCGCGATCTTCTTCCTGCCCGGCTTCATCGACGGCGCCCAGTCGGTGCTCGACAGCGGCACCGCGGTCGCGGTCCTCGTGCTGATCGCGGTCGGCGGGGCGCTCTACACGATCGGCGGAGTCGTCTACGGCTTCAAGCGCCCCAACCCCTGGCCGCAGTACTTCGGCTTCCACGAGGTCTTCCACGTCTTCACGATCCTTGCCTTCGCCACCCACTACATCGGGGTGTCGATGGCGACCTACGCCCTGCGCTGACCCCGACGCCCCGGCTCGGACCGGTCGTCGCTCAGCGAGGCGGCCAGCGAGTCGAGCGTCGACGTCCAGCCGGTGCGGTAGTCCTCGACCGGCTGCGGGGTCGTCCACGGGCCGGTGTGGCGCAGGTCGAGGCGGGTGCCGCCGTCGACGTCGGCGAGGGTGATCTCGACCTGCTCGACGTCGCCGGGGACCCCGTCGTCGAGCCAGGTCCACGACAGCACCAGCCGGGCGGGCGGGTCGATCTCGACGAACTCCCCCGCGACCCCGAACCCCGCCGCGACGGCCTCGATCCGGTAGCCGCCACCGACCCGCAGGTCGACGGCGTACGTCGTGCCGGGCAGGTGGTGCCAC
>CALRVO020000532.1:0-3292 GCA_943371595.1 Sphingomonas paucimobilis | reverse complement strand
ACCCGCCTGATCGTGCCGAAGGTCGGGTGCCTGCCCACACGGCGGTCGAGGTGCGAGGGCCGCCAGGCCCGAGCCTCGAGACCCGGTGAGTGACGCAGCCAACCCGCGTGGTCACGCTGGCAGACCGGGCTGATGGGGGTTTCGAGGCTCGTCGCTAGAGCTCCTCGCACCTCAACCACCGTGGCGCCCGACCGTGCCGCGTTCGGTGCTCTGACGTGCCGATGTGCGGACATACTGCGCATGGGCGGTCCGCGCTCAGGCCACACAGCAACCGCAAGGGGACCAGCAGTGGACGACCACGAAACCGGAAAGCGTCACGAGTCGCCGCGGGAAGCGCTCAACAAGGCCGGATACCTCTGGCGACCGGGCTCATCGCCGCAGGACAACCCACTTCACGTCACGGTCGCGCTCGTCATTGGCCTCATCTTGTTGGGCTGTGTCCTACTGGCCGTACTGACATGAGTCAGGGCGGTGCCCGACTACGCCGCCCATGGGGCTTCGCCCGACCATGCCGCGACCGGTGCGCTCATCTGTGCCTGCGAGGCGTGTCTGCAATCAGGCCCGGAGGCGGACCAACTTGTAGATGAAGAAGCCAGCGATGACCGCGAACGCCGCGGCGAGTGCGGGCCTCGACCAGTCCTGGTCCTCAAGCCCGACGAATGCCCAGAATGCGGCGCTCGCGGTGGCAATCGCTGCTCCGAGGACAAGGGGTCGTACGCGCTGGGCCTTGATCTGGTAGGTGTTCCTCCACGCGGGGCACCCTAACCACTCGACTTTGCCGCTACCCGGGCTGCGTCCGCGCCCCGAAGGTGTCGAGCGGAAGCGAAACCCACAGTCGGTCTGAGTGGTGCGAAGGATCGCGTCGATCGGCCGCTCCCTTCAGAGCAGGAGAGAGGCCACCGCGGCCGTCGCCGCTCCGACCCCGAGCGCGACCGCCGTGCGCAGGTCGTCGAGGTCGTCGACGTCGCGGCGCAGGGAGCGCAGCTCTCCGGGCACCGCGAGCGCACCGGCGTCACGATGAGCCAGGGCCGAGTCCGCGCCGAACTCCGGCTCGAACTCGTCGTACGGCGCCGTGTAGAGCGTCGTGCCCGTGCCGTCGGCATCCACGACGTACGACGCCCCTCCCGGCACCAGCGCGGCCAACACCGCGTCGAGGTCGGCCGGCTGCAGGGCCGGCAGGTCGGCGAGCAGCGCCACCGGCTGGCGTCCCGGCCAGCGACGCTCGGACTCGGCGGCGGCCTGGCGCAGCGCGCCGTTGAGCCCATTGCCGCCGTCGGGGACGGTGGCGCACCCGACCGCGGCGAGACGGGCCGCGAACGCGGCGTCGTCGGTGACCGCGAGCACCGCGTGCACCGAGGTCGCGGCCAGGCACGCGGCGGCGGTGTCGAGCGCGAACGCCTCGGCCAGGTCGCGTCGGCGCTCGTCGGGGAGGCCTTGGAGGCGGGACTTGCCCCGAGCCGGTGGCTTGACCGGCAGCATCACGACGTAGTCGACCACGCCACGATCCAACCAGGTGTCGCACGGTCGCAGCGCACCCGGACGAGTAGCCTGCACTGCTGTGAGAGTGCGCAAGCTGCAGGAGAAGCGAGGGTGGGCCTTCACCCTCGGCGCGATCATCCTGCGCCCGACGTTCCTGCTGACCACCAAGCCCCACTGGGTCGGCGGCACCAAGATCCCCGCGACCGGCGGCTGCGTGCTCGTGATCAACCACCTCTCTCACGTCGACCCGCTCACCGCGGCCGTGTTCACCCACGACCACGGCCGGCTCCCGCGCTACCTCGCCAAGTCCGGCCTGTTCAAGAACAAGGCGCTCGGCCGCTTCATGCGCGCCGCCGGCCAGATCCCGGTCGAGCGCTCGAGCCGCTCCGCGATCGGGGCCTACGACGCCGCCGTGGCGGCCGTCCGCGCGGGTCAGTGCATCGTGGTCTACCCCGAGGGCACCATCACCCGCGACCCCCACCTGTGGCCCATGAAGGGCAAGTCGGGGGCCGCGCGGATCGCGCTCGAGACCGGGTGCCCCGTCATCCCGATCGGGCAGTGGGGCGCGCAGGACCTGTTGGCGCCCTACGCCAAGAAGCCTGACCTCTTCCCACGCAAGCGCATCGACATCCGGGTCGGCGACCCGGTCGACCTCTCCGACCTCGTCGACAAGCCACGATCGGCCGAGGTGCTCACCGAGGCGACCGACCGGATCATGGCCGCGATCACCGCGATCGTCGAGGAGATCCGCGGCGAGACCGCGCCCTCCGAGCGCTTCGACCCGCGCCGGGCGGGTGTGCCCGAGACCGGCAACCCCTACCGGCACGACCCGCCCGACCACACGAAGGACTCCGCATGAGCAACAAGGTCGCGGTGCTGAGCGCCGGTTCGTGGGGCACCGCGTTCTCGATGGTGCTCGCCGACGCCGGCAACGACGTGACCCTCTGGGCCCGTCGGGAGGAGATCGCCGCGGCGATCAACGACGAGCGCGAGAACTCCGAGTACCTGCCCGGCATCCAGCTGCCGCCGTCGGTCGCCGCGACCTCCGACGTCGAGAAGGCGCTGCACGGTGCCGACGTCGTGGTGCTGTCGATGCCGTCGCAGACGTTGCGCGAGAGCCTGACCGCGTGGGTGCCGTTCCTCGAGCCCGACGCCGTCCTCGTCTCGTTGATGAAGGGCGTCGAGCTCGGCTCGCTCAACCGGATGAGTGAGGTCATCCACCAGGTCACCGACGCCGGACCCGAGCGCATCGCCGTGGTCAGCGGGCCCAACCTCGCCAAGGAGATCGCCCGCCGCGAGCCGGCGGCCTCCGTCGTGGCCTGCGCCGACGAGGACGTCGCCAAGCAGCTGCAGAAGCGACTGCACTCACCCGCCTTCCGTCCCTACTCCAGCGTCGACGTGCTCGGCTGCGAGCTCGGCGGCGCCTACAAGAACGTCGTGGGTCTCGCCGTCGGCATGGCCGTGGGCCTCGGCTTCGGCGACAACACCACCGCCTCCCTCATCACCCGCGGCCTCGCCGAGACCGCGCGCCTGGCCATGAAGCTCGGCGCCAACCCGCTGACCCTGATGGGCCTGGCAGGCCTCGGCGACCTCGTCGCCACCTGCTCCTCGCCGCTCTCGCGCAACCGCAGCTTCGGCGAGAAGCTCGGCCGCGGCCTGACGACCGACGAGATCTACGCCTCGACGCGCCAGGTCGCCGAGGGCGCCAAGTCCTGCTCCAGCCTGCGAGCCCTGGCCGAGCGGTCCGGCTGCGACGCGCCCGTGGCGACGTACGTCGACGACGTGGTCGCCGGGCGGATGACCGCCCCCGAGA
>CALRVO020000531.1:0-3316 GCA_943371595.1 Sphingomonas paucimobilis | reverse complement strand
CCAGGAACCCGCCGAGGGCCCGGGACAGCAGCACTCCGACCGCGAGGCCCGCGACGTGGCTGCTCGTCCACGCCGGGTGGCGGCCCCAGCGTGCGAGGGCGAGCCCCAGGACCGCCAGGCCGACGACGGTGGGGACCAGGGCCACCCAGACGATCGACCACCCGAGGGCGGACTCCACGACGGCGCCCAGCGGCACCATCACCACCGCCGGCGGCGGCCGCCAGGCACGCGCGCGCGACGGCCGTCCCGCCCGCCCGCCGGGCCGTCGCAGCGCGACTCCGACCAGCACGGCCACGACGACGAGAGCGCCCGCGAGCTGGCCCGCAGACAGCTGCCACCCCTCGGCGGAGACGTGGTCGGCCAGGACCAGTCCCGCGGCCGCCAGGTAGAGCACGCCGAGGGCGACCGTCGTCCCCCCGCCCAGCCAGGGTCGTCCACCGTCGCGCGACACCACCGAGACGATCGCCAGCGGTGCGCCGAAGGAGGCCACGGTGTGCCCGAGCACGAAGGCCACGGCGGCGTACGCCGAGAGGTCGAGGGCCGGGACGTAGGTCGGCTGCCAGAGGTCGGCCCAGCCCCCGAAGTCGCGGTAGTCAGGGTTGACGACGCTCTGGTCGATGACGACGGCCTGCAGCACCCCGAGGGCGGTGGCGAGCAGCAGCAGCCCCGGCCAGCCCAGGCCACGGCGTACGACGACCTCGCGCGCGAGCAGCGCCGGTGCGCCGTAGAGCGGGGCCAGCACCAGCAACCCGCCGAGCAGGATCAGGACACCTGTGGTCGAGACGTCGTAGGCCGAGAGGTACTCCGCGCACACCGGTGAGAGCAGCAGGACGCCGACCACGGGGAGCAGGCGGGTGCGCATGCGACGAGTGCAGCATCCCGCCCGGGCACCGACCAGCACCCCAGGTCGCGGCCCGTGCGACTTAGGTAGGGGATGTCCGACCGTGCTCGCGGCTGCCCCCGGGCCGCGAGGCGCGCGCCCGGGCCTTGATCTCCTCGATCACGGCGGTCTTGGCCTCGGCGTAGGCGTTCATGTCGGACCACCCGCGCGTCGTCAGCTCCCGCTTGGTGTCCTCGTAGAGGGCCCGGTCGGCCGGGTCGACCCGCAGGTGGTCGCGCAGGAGCAGGTAGTCGCCGGCTGCCGGGTCGTCGGGCTCGAGGACGTGGACGTGCACGTCACGCTCGACGGTGCGGACCAGCCGGTGTCCGGGCTCACGGACCCGCACGACGTAGCCGGCCGCGACCAGCGGGGCGAGGTAGTCCTCCTCGGCGGTGATGTCGGGCACCGTCACCAGCACGTCGATGATCGGCTTGGCCGCCAGCCCGGGGACCGCGGTCGACCCGATGTGCTCCACCGTCACCGCGACGTCGCCGAGCGCACGCCGCACGCGGGCCTCGTGGACGGCGTACCGGTCGGCCCACGCGGGGTCGTGGTCGACCAGGTAGAGCTCGCGCCGCTCGACCCCGCCGACGAGCTCGACGTCGGTGACGTCGGCGCGTCGGGGCGTCCCGGTCCGGTGCGGGCTGTCCACCGCCGCCGCCTACGAACCGTTGTCGTGCAGGGCCAGGCCCCAGGCCACGCCCTTGGCGATCGCCCCCATCAGCAGGAACGCCAGACCGACGGTGACCATCAGCCAGGCCAGCGGCAGCGGGCCGTTGCCGGTCAGCGTCGACAGGCCGAGGAACATCAAGAACCCACCCGGGACGAGGGCGGTGGCGGGCGAGGACGTCTGCCAGCCCGAGCGGGAGCCGGACGACGGGACCGAGGATTTCGTCATGCGCCCATCCTCGGTCATGCGGCGCTGATCGTGGGCGGTCAGGCCCAGAGCTGACCCTCGAGCCGGTCCTCGGCCTCGTCGACGGTGCCCTCGTAGGCGCCGGTGGAGAGGTACTTCCACCCGCCGTCGCAGACGATGAAGACGATGTCGGCGCGCTCGCCGGCCTTGACCGCCTTGGCGGCCTGGCCCAGGGCCGCGTGCAGGATCGCCCCGGTCGAGATGCCGGCGAAGATGCCCTCGAGCTCGAGCAGCTCGCGCACCCGGCGTACGGCGTCGCGCGGGCCCACGGAGAAGCGGCCGTCGATGAGGTCGGCGTCGTAGAGCTCGGGCACGAAGCCCTCGTCGAGGTTGCGCAGGCCGTAGACGAGCTCGCCGTAGCGCGGCTCGGCGGCGACGATGCGCACGTCGGGCTTGGCCCGGCGGAAGAAGCGCGAGACGCCCATGAGGGTGCCGGTGGTGCCGAGGCCGGCGACGAAGTGGGTGACCGACGGCAGGTCGGCGAGCACCTCGGGGCCGGTGCCGCGCTCGTGGGAGAGGGCGTTGGCGGCGTTGCCGTACTGGTAGAGCATCACCCAGTCGGGGTGCTCGGCAGCGACCTGCTTGGCGACGCGGACGGCCTCGTTGGACCCGCCGGCCGCGGGCGAGGAGATGATCTCGGCGCCCCACATGCGCAGCAGCTGGCGGCGCTCCTCGGAGGTGTTCTCGGGCATCACGCACACGATGCGGTAGCCCTTGAGCTTGGCGGCCATGGCCAGGGAGATGCCGGTGTTGCCCGAGGTGGGCTCGAGGATCGTGCAGCCGGGGCGCAGGGTCCCGTCCTTCTCGGCCTCCTCGATCATCATCAGGGCCGGGCGGTCCTTGATCGAGCCGGTCGGGTTGCGGTCCTCGAGCTTGGCCCACAGGCGCACGTCGGCGCTCGGCGACAGCCGCGGCAGCCCGACGAGCGGGGTGTTGCCGACGGACGCGAGCAGGGAGTCGTAGCGCACCCCCCCAGCATGACACCGCCCCGCAGCCGCGCCTCACTCCCCGGGGCGGGCGAGACGCGCCGCGGCCTCGGTGCGGTTGTGCACGCCGAGCTTGGCCAGGATGTTGCTCACGTGGTGCCCGGCGGTCTTCTCGGTGATCACGAGCGTCTCGGCGATCCGGGCGTTGGAGTGGCCGCGGGCCACGAGCGCCAGCACCTCCCGCTCCCGCGCGGTGAGCGCCTCGAGCCCGGCGTCCCCGGTCTCGCCAGCGGCTCGCCCCAGCCCACGCAGCAGCGCGCCGGCCGCGGCGTGGGCGGCGACGGCCCCGACACCAGCGAGCACCTCCTGCGCCACCCGGGCCTCGTCGGCGGCGGCCAGCGGTGAGGTGACCGCCAGAGCCCGGGCCAGCTCGAGGCGTGCCTCGGCCGCCTCGACCGGCATCGCCAGGACGAGGTAGGCCGCCAGGGCGCGCCGCGCGGGCTCGGCGGCCTGGGCGGGCCGGCCCGCGGCGTGCTCGACGCGGGCGACCGCCAGGTCGGCGCGCGCCGACGTCACGCGCAGTCCCGCCCCGGC
>CALRVO020000530.1:0-3317 GCA_943371595.1 Sphingomonas paucimobilis | reverse complement strand
CGGCGTTCGGTGGTCGAGGTGCGAGGAGCCCTGGCGTTCGGTGGTCGAGGTGCGAGGAGCCCTGGCGTCCGGTGGTCGAGGTGCGAGGAGCCCTGGCGACGAGCCTCGAGACCCCCGCAGCCGGCACTGCCACCGCGCGCCTCCGACGTCGCGGTCCGGGGCCCGGGCGGTGCTTCCGGCTGCGGTGTGTCTCGAGCCGCGGTTGCGGCCTCGTTCCTCGGCCGCACGCTCCCTCGACCCGCCTGACGTGACAGTGGCACTCGTTCCTCGTGCCCCTGTCGTCAGGCGAACTCCAGGGCGGTGCAGACCCAGCGGGTCGACCGGCGCTCGAACCGGGCGGCGACGGCGCGCGAGCGCTCGCCGTACCGCACGTGGGCGCTGACCTCGGCGACGTCGGCGACCGGGAAGTCGCTGCGCACCGAGAGCACGCGCGGTCGCACCGGCTGCACCCGGGCGACGCCCGGCACGTGCCCGCCCGCCCGGGCCACCAGCTGGGCACGACGGTCGAGGTCGGCGTAGACCTCGCGCGAGCTGTGCCGGACCAGCTGGGTGCCGGGGCGGTCGCCGCCGATGATCTCGACGGCTGCCTGGACGAAGCGGTGGGCCCAGGCGTCGACCTCACGGCGCCGGCGCAGGTCGCCGGCGGCCGGGGCGGGTGGCTCCAGCCGAGGTTGCAGGTCGAGGGCCAGCGTGCCCTGGGTGGCGGCCACCGGCATCGGTAGGCGCAAGGGCACGACGTTCTCGTGGAAGAGCGCCGGGGCAGTGCTGGCGGTGCTGGCGGTGGTGAGGGGCGTGCGTGTGCTCGCGGACATCGGGGTCTCCTCTCGGCGGGTGTTCAGGACCCGGGGGTGCGCAGGCGCATCCCGGGCTGGATCAGGTCGGGGTCGGGACCGAGGACGTCGCGGTTGAGGTCGACGAGCGCGGCCGTGGTGGCCGCGACCTCGGCGTCGGCGGCGCCGGGCTCGAGCAGCGCCTCGGCGAGGCGCCAGAGGCTGTCGCCGGGCTCGACCGCGACGGTGCCCGCCGCCGAAGGACGCATCGGGACGGCCCGCTGGGCGTGGGCCGGGCCCAGTGCGCGGTCGGGGAAGGGCAGGCCGTCGAGGGTGCTGGTGGGGGCCGGTCCGGCCTCGGGGCGGACGTCGTAGGACGCGTGGGCCGGGACCGTGGTCAGTGCGGCCACCCCGCAGGCGGCGAGCACGACACGGGCCGCCCAGGCCGGCACACCGGGGGTGCGTCGTGTGGCCCGCGCGGGGTCTCGCAGGGCGCCGGCCACCACGACCGAGCACACCAGCCAGGCCCACGTGGCGCAGGCCGCGAGGGCGACGCCGGCCACCGAGGCGACGAGCTGGTCGAAGCGTGCGGTCGGCCCCACGGCACCGAGCGACCACCAGGTCGTGGCGAGCGCCGCGACGGTGGCGCCGACCCAGACCACCAGACAGCGTCCGCGCGTGATCATCCCGAGTTCCTTGCTCTATCTATGCGTTTGCGTGTGTTTGCATCACTCAACGCTTGTTCAAACGATTCGTCAATCGTTTGTCCACAGGCCTGCGCTGTCGACGACCTAGGCTCGGGTCGTGGCCTGGGAGGAGCAGCTGTTCGCGTTCCTCGACGACCTCGAGCAACAGGCGGGGGCCCTGTTCGACGCCGACCGGGCTCCGGAGCTGGCTGACCGCGAGCGCACCGAGTACCAACAGGTGCCGCTCGCAGCGCGGCTGATGGCCTCGCTCACGCACGACGTGACCGTGCACGTGACCGGCCTCGGTCCGGTCCACGGACGTCTCGAGCGGGTCGCCCAGGGGTGGTGCCTGCTCGCGGGTGCGGGCCAGGACTGGATCGTGCGCCTGGGCGCGGTCGCCGCGGTCGACGGTGCCTCGGACCGCGCGGTGCCCGAGGTGGCCTGGTCACCCGTGACGCGGCTCGGCCTGGGCTCGGCGCTGCGGCGGCTCGCCGACGCGGGGGAGCGGTGCGTCGTGCACCGGCTCGACGGCGGACGCCACGACGGCAGCGTGCGCCGGGTGGGTCAGGACTTCGTCGAGGTGCTCGAGGGCGACCCGCCCCGGGTCACGCTGGTGGCGTTCGCTGCGATCGCGGCGGTGCAGAGCCGCGAGGTGTCAGTCGCGGGGGAAGGGCGGCCTGCTGACCCTCGGTGAGCTCAGGCCCCGGGAGGCCTCGGTGAGCGAGAGGGGTCTCGGCACGCCGGTTCGTGCCCTTCGCAGGCTCAGGGCACGACGGCTCGCTCGACCACCGTCGACGGGTCCGCTGCGCGTCCCCGTCAGGTCGACTCGAGGTCGTAGGGCGGGAGCTCGCCCTCCAGGAGCGGGCGCAGGCCTCGCTTGCGGGGCCGGGAGGCCTCGTCGCCGGCGTCCTCCATCGCCTCGACGATGTGCTTGCGCACGATGGCGCGCGGGTCGAGGTCGCGCAGCTCGAGGTCGGCGAACTCGGGCCCGAGCTCCTCGCGCAGGTCGTCGCGCGCGGAGTTGGCGAACTGCCGTGCCTTGCGCAGCAGCCCGCCCGCCTGCTTGGCCAGCTCGGGCAGCTTGTCGGGCCCGAACACGAAGATCGCGACCAGCGCGATCACCACCAGCTCACCGAAGCCGATGTCGCCGATGAGCAGGGGCGACAGGGCGGGCACGGGTCAGAACCTACTGCTCGGCGTCAGGCCGAGCTGCATGCCGGCCAGGCCGCGGCTGCGCCCCGACAGCGTGTCGGCGACCGAGCTCAGCACCCGGGCGGCCGGCGCGGTGGGGTCGGCCTCGACGATCGGCTTGCCGTCGTCGCCGCCCTCGCGCAGCGAGATGTCGATCGGGATGCGACCCAGGACCGGGACGTCGTAGCCGAAGCGCTGGCCGAGGGTGGCCGCCACCCGGTCGCCCCCGCCGGACCCGAAGATCTCGATGCGGTGGTCGGCGTGGTCGGGGCCCTCGGGGGTGCAGTGGGGGCAGGGCAGGTAGCTCATGTTCTCGATGACGCCGACGACACGCTGGTGCATCATCGAGGCCATGGTGCCGGCCCGCTCGGCGACCTCGGCCGCGGCCTCCTGCGGGGTGGTCACGACGATCACCTCGGCGCCGGGCAGGTGCTGGCCCAGCGAGATGGCGACGTCGCCGGTGCCGGGCGGGAGGTCGAGCAGGAGCACGTCGAGATCGCCCCAGAAGACGTCGGAGAGCATCTGCACCAGCGCCCGGTCGAGCATCGGGCCGCGCCAGGCGACGACCTGGTCGCGCCGCGGCTTGAGCATGCCGATCGAGATCACCGACACGCCGGAGGCCGTGGGCACCGGCATGATCAGGTCGTCGACCTGGGTGGGGCGCGAGTCG